>JAJZQA010000058.1 GCA_021810985.1 Deltaproteobacteria bacterium | reverse complement strand
CTTGTTTTTCCGCAACCAGGAGATCTTGCCGTCGATCAGCCGCTGGGCCTGCTCGTAATTCATCTTCGGCACACCCTGCTCAATAACCCGCTGATCCTCTCGACGCATAGCGCCGGCGGTGTCTTTCCAGGGCATTTCGGCGTCAGTCATACCGAGTATTTCAGCCGGATTCTCCAGGCCGATGTCTTCGGTGAATGATTTGTTGCAACCAAGAAAATTGAGATTCACGTCTTTCCAATAGACCCGCTGCGGAATATTGTCCAACACCAGTTGCAGCATCTGCTGCGAGCAGAACAAATCTTCTTCCATTTTCTTGCGCGCGGTTATGTCGATACCACAACCGACCAGATAGGTTGTTGAGCCGATCTCCAGTTTTTTACCATCCAGCAGAAAAAAGTGCTCCGAACCATCCCTGCTCAGCAGCCTGAACTCAGTCTCCGCCTCGCCCTGTGCAAAGACCTCGGCAAATTTCTCCGCGACAAAGGAGCGGTCCTCTTCGTGCACGAGGGAAACCAGATCAACATCCTGCAAGGTGTCGCACGACATTCCGGTGATCACTTCCAACTGGCGATTCCAGCGGCAGAGACGCCCCTGCGTGTCGAGCGTAAAAACTACGCCGGGCAGGCTTTCCATAATTGTCTTCAAAAACAGCTTCTGCTCCTGGAGGGCGTCTTTGGCCTTGGTTCGCTCATTTACCTCCTGGCGTAGAATTTCGTTCAGGTTTGCCAGTTCAAGGGTGCGTTGATGGACACGCTCCTCCAGTTCATTGTGAGCCTGAAGCAGCAGTTTTTCCGCTTGCCGGCGTTCGGTGATATCGATGATGATCGAGATGACGCCGCCGACAACACCTTCTTTGGTCGTAAACGTCGCTTTCTTGAAGATTATGTTGCGCTGTCTCCCATCAGCCAACTGCAGGTGCGATTCATTGGTTTTCACTCCGGGAGAACGCAGCAGTTCCTCATCCATGCAGAGCAAAATATCCGCGGTTTCTTTCGGCATGATCTCTAAAACGGCCTTGTTCAGGATTTCCCGGCGAGGCATTTCGACAAATTCCTCAAAAGCCTTGTTGCAGCCGAGATACCGGCCGTCAAGGTCCTTGTAATAGAGCGGCAGCGGAATACTGTCGATAATTTCCTGGAGGAAAAACCATTGCTCCTGGAGGTATTCACTTGCCTGCTTGAGTTCGGTCAGGTCTTCGAATGCCACCATCGAACCAATGGTGTCACCCTTCGAGTCCTTTATCAAGGTAGAGGTGAAACGGATCCAGCGCCCCGTATCTCCCATCAACGAGAAGAAGTCGGTTACCTGGTAGACGCCTTCTTTTACCTTGGATTCGTTATATTTTCCGGCATACCAGGTGCCGATTTCATCAGCCTTGCCATCCAACAGGAGGTCGGCAACCATCGGCCTTTGACCGCCATAGAAAATATCAGCGTGCCGGCTGGTGCCGATAATTGTCTCCGCGCGGATCCCCGAGCAGAGTTCCATCGCTTCATTCCAGTGGATTACCCGGTGATTGAGGTCGAGAATGAACTGAGGAAACGGTGCCCCATGAATTACCGCCCGCAAGCTGGCCTCATTGTCTTTCAGGGCCTGTTCGGCCTTCCGGCGGTACCTGAGCAGAAGAGTGGAAATTATCGTAAACAAGAAAATCAACAGGATCGAGGTGATGAGAAGAGTATTTCTAAGTCCTTTATATGTTTCAAAGAAATCGGATTTTTTCACTCCCACATACAACGCGCCGATGACCTTGCCATCGACATCCCGGATCGGATCGTAGGCAGACAAGTAGGGGACACCGAAGATCATTGTTTCCCCGCGATACGAGCGGCCATTGCCGATAACCGGGTCATAGGCCGCACCATGCAAACCGGTTCCGACAGCCCGGCTGCCATCGCTTTTGCGCAGGTTCGTGGACACCCGGGTATCGCCCATGAAAATGGTGGCGGTACAGCCGGTCAGCTCTTTGATTTTATCGGGAAGCTCGTAGTTCCCGTTCAGGACATAGTCACCCACCATCAGCTGTCCCTGGACAATGCGGAAGCCCTCACCTTTCGACCGGACCAGCTCCCAGAAGGTCCTGAGGTTATTATCCAGGATATGCTCGACCTTCTCCTGGGCATCAACATAAATTTCCGAGATAAAAAATGAGGTGGCGCTGCCAATGGCAAGGGCCACCAGAAAAAAATTAAGGGGAAGCAGATAACGCAGCAATCTCATTTTCCTAATCCTTTGCCCTGCCGGTGGGGTGACGGCAGTAACCGGTCAGGCACGTCCGCCAGCGGCTTACCTGACTTTTTTCCGATCTGCTGTTCCATGAGGTCAGCCAGTACCTCCAGGTTTACCTCGTGATAGGGCAGTCCGTTGATCTCCAGAACCGGCCCCTTCCGACAGGCCTCCTCGCAGCGGCTCCCGAATAATTCAACGGTAGCGGCACAGCCATGCATCTCTAACCAGGCCTCGATAAACTCGAGATTTTTTTTACTTCCCCGCTGAAAACAGGAACTTCCCATGCAGATCTTTATTCTGGGCGTCACCGAAAGACTCCTTCAATCAAGCAGGGCCGGCTGAATTCTGTTCAACTTCACGGACAGCACTGCCAGCCCTGAGGCCAGATCTTCCTTCTGGGCAATGACATCTTCGGGCACGACGAGATTTGCCGAGGTAAAATTCCAAATGCCCTTGATGCCCGACGCAACGAGGATGTCCGTCACCTCCTGGGCGTCTTCCGGTGGAACGCAGAGTATTGCCAGGCCGACATCGATTCGCTGCGACAGTTCGGCAAGTCGTACCATATCGAAGACCGGCACCTCTGGCACAAGTGCTCCGGCTTTTTGGGGATCTTTATCAAAGGCAGCGACAATCCGCAGCCCCAGATTCGTCAATTCCCTATTGTAGAGAATTGAGGTGCCGAACTGGCCGACGCCAACCAGGAAAGCATCAAGAGTTTCGCCCAATCCAAGGAAATCCTCAATACCCTTGATCAGATCTCCGATACAGTAGCCGATACGCGGAGTTCCGTTGATTCGTGTCAGCTCTAGATCCTTGCGGACCAGAATCGGTTCGATTTCCATCCGCTCCGCAAGGAAGGCAGATGAGACAAACTGCTCTCCTTTTAAATAGAGCTCGCGCAAAAGTGTAAGATAGGCAGGCAGGCGCCTGACCGTAGGCAACTTGTCAATTTTAAGAACACGACGTTTCATAGATGGCACTGTTCTTTCCTTACGATGGGATGGAATATCGGAGCGTATTCAACTGCTGCTTCGGGTAAGATGAGTACTGTCCGTCAAGGTAGCGTAGCAAGTTTGCGGCCAAACGAGGCAAATCGCAGATCAAGCGAAAATAATGGAGTTTTTCCCCTGAGGGGCTCTACGTCGCAGCGGATGAACCATAAGAAAAGTTATAGCTTTTACGTGTAAATACGCATAAAGGAGGGGAATACGTCGGAAATTCGGAGGTTATAACAATTGTTATAGTTATGAGAAATATTATAGCCGCCAAAGGAAGGCAGTGGATGGTGGTAGCTAGTGTCCTGTAACAGATGTTTTTTGCAAGCAACCACTTCAAACCTCCCCTTAACAGGGGAGACTTAAAGGCTTCCCCCCTGTCAAGGAGGGATTGAGGGGGTTGATTTTTGGTGTTACATGGTACTGGTCATTTCTGGCGTTGTTTCAAACGCTTACTCAGGGCGGGCTGAGAAATGCCCAGCAGCCTGGCGGCAAGAGTCTGATTGTTATCGGCACGCACCAGCGCCTCGGAGACCAGCTGTTCGATCGCTTCCTGAATGGTGGGAAACTGCGTACACTGCTTAAAACAGTTTTGCGCACTGCCCGTCCCGCCGTTTGCCCGCACGGGATTTTTTCCCGCGGGGCCAAGCACTTTTTCAAAGTCCGCAACGGTCAGCAGCTTTGACTTGCCGGCACTGACGGCATCGTAGAGCAGCGATTTCAATTCACGGACATTTCCGGGGAATGAATAATTGGCCAGCCGCGGGAAAACTTCCCGGGATACGACCGGTTTCCTGATCCGGAGCAACCGCGCAACCTCATCCAGGAAATGGTCGATCAGAAGCGGCAGGTCACCCAGGCGCTCCCGCAACGGAGGGATACACACATGGTGAATATTCAGCCGGTAATACAGGTCCTTGCGAAAAGATCCGGCCGCCTGCCGGGCAAGCAGGTCCTGATTGGTGGCCACGACGATGCGGGCTTCCAGGCGTTTCGGCCGGTCGCTGCCCAGGGGAATATATTCTCCTTCCTGCAGCAGCCGCAATAATTTGAGCTGGGAAACCTGGCTCAGGTCTCCGATTTCGTCAAGAAACAGGGTGCCGCCAGAGGCATTTTCAACCAAGCCTTTTCTGGCCTCGTTCGCCCCGGTAAAAGCCCCCTTGACGTGGCCGAAAAGGGTGTCGGCAAAGATGGTATCATCGAGACCGGCCACGTTGACCGGCACCAGAGGACCACTGCATGTGCCGCAGAGATGGATCGCCCGGGCGAACAATTCCTTGCCGACCCCGCTTTCTCCGGTGACAAGTATCGGCTGGTTGCTCTTGGTAACCAGTTCCAGGTACTTGAAGATTGCCAACATTGCCGGGTCCTGGGTGACAATTGCCTGGAACGCTTCAGGACAGTGCAAGGTGTCACTGAGAAACTGAGTGCTCAACTCGAGGTTTTCCCGCTGAAGCTCGAGCATTTTTATCGAGCGAAGAACGCCGTTGACGAGGCGTTCTTCTTCGTCGGTCTTGACGAAATAATCAAACGCGCCTAGCTTCATACAGTTTATTGCTGTCTCCAGTTGGTTCATGCCGCTCAGGATGATCACCGGAATATCAGGGTGCTCCTCGGCAATCCTGGGCAGCAGCTCTTCACCGGACAGGTGGGGCATGGTGAGGTCCAGCAACACGACGCCGACGTTCCCGGCAGCAAGAATCTCCATGACCTGCCTGCTGTCGAGGCACTTGACAATATTATTGATAGCGGCGGACCGTTCCAGGATGATGCCGAGACTTCGCAACCAGGGAGCCTCATCATCAACCAGAAGAATTTTGTAGGAGGGATAGAGAGGGGTTTCTTGCATATCGTTTACCTTTCCCGCAGTGCAGGCAAAGCCAATCTGACTGTCGTACCGTTTCCATACTCGGTGGTAAAGGCAAGGCTGCCGCCATGACCGGTGACGATTCGCTCCGAGAGAGAAAGTCCGAGCCCGGTACCGCCCTGCTCTCTTTTCGTGGTGAAAAACGGCGAGGTGAGATGGCTGACATGCTCCGGTCTGATCCCAATCCCTTCATCGCGCACGAACAACTCAACCATGCCACTCTGCACATCGAAGGATGTCTGCACGGAAATCCCTTGGGAGGTATTTTCTAGAGCCTGGCAGGCATTCAAGAGCAGATTCACCACAACCTGTTCGATGCGCTGACCGTTTCCTTTGAATTTCGGCAAGCTTTCCCCATAACGGGCGCTAAAGTTCCGTGTCGACTCCCGCAACAACGTGCCGACCAGACGCAGGGACGTCCGCACCAGCTCGTTCAGATCCAGTGTCTCATCCAGGCCGGCATCATCCCGGCGGGCGAAATTTTTGAGATCGTCAACGATGCGCTTGATGCGCCGGGAGCAGCCCAGCAACTCATCATACATTTCCGGAATCTCTTGACGCATTTTCGAGTAGGGCAGCCCGCCGAAACAAAAATCTCCCTGATCGCGATAGTGTTTTTCCAGGATCGGCTCCGCATCCCGGTACGCCTCCATCAGCACCGGAAAGTTCAGCAGGATCAGTCCGTTGGGATTATTTATTTCATGGGCTATGCCGGCCAGGAGGAACCCGAGCGCCGCCATTTTTTCCGCCTGCAGAAGCTGTTGCTGACCCAGCTGGGCAATAGCCTGTGCCTCGGCAAGATGCTGATTGCTTTCGGTCAACTCTTCCACGCGTGCGGCAAGCGCGGACTGCAGGCCAAGCACCCGCTGTCCGACTTTGAGGCGGGCGAGCAGTTCATCGGCGCTGAACGGTTTGACGATATAATCATCGGCGCCGGAAGCCAGGCCGGATACCACATCCTCCTGGTAGCCTTTGCAGGTCAGAAGAATCAGATACGGTTGCGAATCACCAGCGGAGGCACGGAGAGTGCGGCAGATATCGACCCCATCCAGACCGGGCATCATCCAGTCGAGAATGGCCAGCTTTGGCGCATCAGCGGCCTGCAGGGCGCGCAAGGCCTCGCTCCCGTCAGCACAACAGATCACCTCGAAGCCCTTTTTTTCCAATATTGCCAAAAGGATGCGGCGGGTCGTCTGATCATCATCCGCAATGAGTATTTTCATAGCCACCTGAGGTATTTCTTTGCCTGTTTATCCCGAAAAGAACCCGGTACTCTTCGTTAAAGGTTTCTGGATTGCAAAGCCGAGAACTCGAGATTCGTAGCGGCAGGCAATCCGGACCCTATTGTAGCGTTCTTGGTTGCATCCGTCCATTCCTTAGTACAGATGACCCCGTACAGACGACTCCGGAATGTAGCCCCACCGTTCGTGTGGCTTCTCATAAGAAAAAACTGACGCGCGAAGTGGATTCGGCTAAAATGGGCGCTATGCTGTTTACTCTGAGAACGATTGAACGCAGGAGACCATCACCATGATCAGGCCAATCGACACGTCATTCACCAAGATTCTCCCCCTGTCCAGCGATGAAGCACTGCAGCGGCGCTTCATGATCCTCGACGAAACTATCCAGGCGAATATGCGCTTCGGCTTGCTGCTGGAGGTCCTCGACAAGGTAGCGGAAGAAACCGCCCTTTGCTATGTCAACCGGTTCTTTCCCGAGGCCCGGGTGGTTACGGCTGCCATCGACAATATCGCAATTCGTCACGTTACGGATATGACGCGGGATGTGCACTTCAACGCACGCATCAATCATGTGGGCCGCTCTTCTCTGGAAATCGGCATTCGGGTCGAACAACCCGGGGATCCCGTACGACATATCGCCTCCTGCTATTTCACCATGGTTGCCCGTTCGGGTGTCGGCGAGGGCGCAACCAGCGTTGTTCTGCCCGGACTGGAGTACCGCGAGGAAATTGAGAAGCAGCGGGCGGCGAAGGCCCTGAAGCGCAGAGAGGAATACAAGCAGCAGCAGGCGCTGCTGCGCGAACCGCCCAGCCGGGACGAATTCGAAATGCTCACGGAGCTGCATGCCGCCCAGGATAATCCCGATTTCAAGGGCCTGCTGGCCGGACAGCTCACCGCCGGCGCCTGGGAGCGTATGTACCCGGAGCAGGAAAACGTTCCGAAAAAAATATTCGGCGGCTACCTCATCCGTCGCGCCTACGAACTATCCTCCATCTGCTGCGAGCAGGTTGCCCCCAACCGGCCGATTCCCGCGGCAGTCAACCGGATCAACTTTTTCCACCCGGTACGCATGGGCGACAAGCTCCACTACACCACGCGGGTTGTCTATACCAACGGCAGCCTGATCTGCGTCGAAGCCAACATCGAGCGCATCAGCCGCGACCGGACCACCAAGGCGCTCTCCAACTCCTGCCTGTTCACCTTTGTCAATGTCGATGACCAGCTGCAGCCCCAGCCGGTTCCCCAGGTCTACCCGACGAATTACGGTGAAGACGCCCGTTATCTGGCCGCCCATCGCAGTTGCCAGGCCCTGAGCAATCACCGTCAGCTGCCGGGACCGGTTACCGCGGCGGAATTATCCGAAGACTGACAAAACAGACACTCCACAGGGAGAAATTTTCATCGGAAAGGAACAAAAAAGGATGGTTGTACTAGACAGCATCGAACTTGAAAATCTGACAGATCGCACGCCGGTCATTTGGGGAGATTTTGCTATTGCGGGATCTGTGCCCGGTCAGGCCTCTTGTCCGGACAAGGCCTTCCCTCCCGGGGAGAAGGGACAGGCTGATTTGGTGCTCCGGAGGAAGCATCGGGACAAAACCTGAGGTAGTTCAAACCCTTGTTCATCACCGCCGACTGACCGGCAAGAATACGATCCAAAATATTCCAACGATGTTTGAATAAAATAAAGCTCGGAATCAACTTCGCCCCCAGGTGCGTTTTAGTCTTTTCCGAACCCTGGCCGGCATAAAGGAGCGGGATTTTCCGCTCCAGGCAGGTGCGGATATTTTCGAGCCAGGAAAGAACATCCAGAAAGTATCTGCGGCCAAGCTCGTAATCCATGCAGAAAAACTGGTCCGCCAACGCCTCCTGTTTCACGACGAGCAAGTTGAACGCGACGAGTTCTTCCCGCACAAAATAAAGCGTGTACTCGGCATCCGGGATACGCTCGCAGAATTTTTCAAAGAATAAAGGGTTGTGCCTGCCAAGCGCGCTGGGGCAGCGCGCCACTGTTTTCAGATAAATTTCATAAATCCTGTCCAGAAAAGGTCTAACCATGCTACTTCGAAGTATCCGGACTTCGGGAGCAACCAGCATTGTACGGTGCAGATCTTTCCTTGCCGCCCTTGAAAGGCTGCGCAGGTATTCCTCCATGCCGCTGAAATCGATCTGTAGCCGGGTACAGGCCCGATAGTGCACCCGATTGAATATTTTGAATACTACGCCGGGAAGTCTGCTGTACTCATTATAGTTGTAAAAAACTATGATATCGCTGGCACGCTCGGCCGCGAGCAGATTCAAGGCATCAATGGCCACTTTCATTGCCCTGTCGAGACCATCCTCATCCAGGCAAGGATCAACCCCGATTTCACTCCACTCTCCCTCCACCATCCCCACACCGAGAATACTGGGACGAAAAATTGAAGGCAGAAGGCGGCCGGCCGTTTTCAGTACCGTCTTGATCCTGCCAGGTACAAAAGAGGACAAATCCAGGCGGGTTTCAAAGATCGGCAACAAGAGAACTGGAACCCCATCTTTCAACACCACGATGCTGGCCAGGTCAAAACCGTCAATACCCGATTCCTGCAAAAGGGACATGAGAGGTGCGGTGATGGAAGGCTCCGGGAAAAGACGTCCAAGCTCGGCCGCCGATACTCCGTCCAGCCGCGGCAGGTACTTATAGGTAAGGTTATTCATGGGACATCGGGCTCCGATCCTGCGAGGAGATGAAAAACTGCGTTGTGCCATAGCGAAGTGAATGCAACAAACCGGATGGTCAACTTCGGAAAGTTATCGCATCGCGCACCTCATCCCAGGTTTTCCTCGATTTTGAGTTCCAAGTCATCGATATTTACCCTGAAAACCTCCCCGTCCTTATCCTCGCTCCGCACGATACCTTCCTTTACCCACTCAAGGACAAGTTCCTTGCTCACTCCGAATCTTGATTCCACGCTCTCGATGCCGCACCAACTGTCTCCTAACATGGCCATAAAAGTTCCCTCTCCCTTGGTTTTTTCGCCAAATACATTTACGCTTTTCAAAAACCTGAGCCCGTGCATTTACAGCTCGGCACAATTACTTACTAACGTCCGGGTCCAATCTCTCGCTGAAGAAGCAACTGGTTACTCCGTTCTTTTGTTTTGAATGTGAGATAGTCCTGCTTTTCCATTTCAAAAAGTTGTTTCCGGTAGCGGCTGGTAAGATCGTACCAACCGCTGATTCTCTGATTGAAACGGTTTTTTTCGGGATAGCACAAAGTATCCATGAATGCCTGAATCGCGAAATAATACCGGACGGCATTGCGTTCAATCGCACCGCGGGGGCCGCCGATATGGACCGGTTTGCCGTTTCGATCTTTTCCGGTCACCGTGAACCCTACCTTGCCCCGGGCAAGTGTCGCGAAATAGGCCTTTTCCGCGAAGCGCAACGCAGCACTGTCACGGTATTCATAACTGACATGGACAAAAGTCCGTCCCCCATCAAGGGGCAGGGCCTCGAACCTCATTCGATGGTCCTTCGTACCGAATGGGCCCGCGGCGGCAGTGAGAATGACGTCCAGGTACCCCTGCCGCTGAGCAACTATGCGATGCTGGAACATCACTTGACGTGTATCTTCCGGCGGTTGATAGCCTTTGCGGCCGATGTAAAAGGT
>JAJZQA010000057.1 GCA_021810985.1 Deltaproteobacteria bacterium | reverse complement strand
TTGCAGAAGGTCCATTACCGTACTTTTCGTGAGGGATGCCATGAAGATCGTAAAACTTTCCATCCTTTTTACCTTGCTTCTGGCTGCCGCCAGCGGATGTTCAGGAGCCCAGCCGCAGACGCCACGCCTGCAAGGGGCGGTGCTGCATGACTGCCCTGACAGCCCCAATTGCGTTTCCAGCCAGAGTGAAGACCCGGATCGCCACATTGCCCCGCTTGAATTCACTGGGACGCCCGAAGAAGCTTTTGCCAGACTGCGCCGGATACTCGCGGCACGCTCCGATACCCGCATCGCTATTTCAACACCAACCTACCTTAAAGTTGAGTTCAAAACACTGCTTGGCTTTGTTGATGACGCGGAATTCTACCTGAATGCGGGGAAAAGCGTAATCGAATGCCGTTCCGAGGCCCGAAGCGGCTATTGGGATCTGGGGAAAAACCGCCGCAGGATGGAGGAGATCAGGAAAGAGTTTAACCCGCGGGAGAGTGCTGTTCATAAATAAGGGCAAAATTTTCCCGCAAAAAGAAAACCCCTGCCTTTCCGCGAATCTCTCCCAGGAAAGATTTGTTGAAATGCAGGGGCCATATAAGAATTCCAGCTGAAACTACTGGAGTTTTAGTGGCGGAGAGATAGGGATTCGAACCCTAGGTACGTTGCCGTACACCTGATTTCGAGTCAGGCACCATCGACCACTCGGACATCTCTCCTCTGTGCCCGGGCATTATCATAAAATACCGGGCGAATGTCAAGCCGCAAGCATTTGCGGCGATTACTTCCGATCCAGTCACTCCCTTCCGTAGCGCTCCGCCAGGTAGGAACTCCTTACATAGGGCCCGCTTTCCACATGCCGGAAGCCCATGGCCAGCGCCCGTTCCCGGTAGCGGTCAAAGACCTCGGGCGGCAGATATTCCTGAACCGGATAGTGGCGCTTGCTCGGGGCCAGGTACTGGCCGATGCTCAGGTAGCTGCAGCCGGCCGCCAGCAGGTCGGCAAATACTTCGATAACCTCTTCCTCCCGCTCCCCCATACCGAGCATGAGCCCTGATTTGCTCCGCACGGCGGAATCCAGCTCACCAATCAGCCGCAGCACCTGGAGCGAGCGCCGATATTCGGCGCCCTCGCGGATAGAGTAGAGTCGCGGCACCGTTTCCAGGTTGTGGCCGAGGATATCCGGCCGGGAGGAAACGACTGTCGCCAGACTCTCCCTGCTCCCCTGAAAATCGGGGATCAGCAGCTCGACCGTAGTGGCGGGTGCTGCACTGCGAATCTCATGCACCGTTTCGGCGTAAAGTCCGGCCCCGCCGTCCGCGAGGTCGTCGCGGGTCGGGCTGGTGATTACCACATGGCGCAGCTGCAACTTCCGGATCGCCTCCGCCACCCGGCGCGGCTCTCCCGGGTCGGCCGGGAGCGGCACCCGCTTCGTGACATTGCAGAAGGAGCAGAGCCGGGTGCAGAGCGTGCCGAGAATGAGAAAGGTCGCCTGGTTGTTGCCATAGCATTCACTGATATTGGGACAGTGGGCCTCGCGGCAGACAGTATGGAGCCGAAGGTCTTCGAGGAGCTGATCCATTTCGCGGTGAGCAGCGGGCGAGATCTTTTTCTGCAGCCATTCGGGACGCCGGGAGCGGTTCATGCGGCCTCCCCCGCGAGGTTCCAACTGTCGTTGCAGTATTTCGTCTCTCGCAGCTGCCCGGCTATTTCCGTTTCCTCCCTGCCGGGAGTGGAGCTGCGCAGACTGATGCCGAGATGCTCCTCAAACGAGACCAGGAGCTGTTCCTTCAGTGTCTCCTGCGCCAGTGGCACGCCGGCCTCTGCCAGGGAGGCCGCTCCTGCGGGCAGCGGGCAGCGCAGATAGGGTTGGGCCTGGGCGAGTGCGGGCTGCAGGGGAATGGAGCCGTGCTGGAAGATCAGGCCGCGCGAGCGGCGCTGGGCGTTGCCGCCGAGCTTTCGGCCGCCCACCAGGATGTCGTACTCTTCGGTGCCGGCAAAGCAGAGCGGTGTCCGTTCGCCTAACCGCGTCGGACGGTCCAGGGAGTCGACGGCAAAGGCCGGAGACAGGCCGAGACGGCGGTAGGCCAGGAGAAGAAAGCCGCAGAGCCGCCGGAACGACTCCTTGACGCCGACGATGTCCGAGATCTGGCCGGGTGTACAGACGATGCTGTAGGTCAGCTCCTCAGCGTGGAAAATACAGCCGCCGCCGGTCACCCGCCGCACCACCGGAATTCCGGCCCGTGCGCAACCCTCCAGGTCAACCACCTCTTCCGGCTTCTGAAAGCGGCCAAGGGAAAAGGCCGGCGGACTCCAGCCGTAAATACGCAGCAGCGGCAGGGAATTCCCGGGATCGAAACAGGTGAGCAGGGCCTCATCCAGCGCCATGTTGCTCGGCCCGTCAAGCGGTCCGGTGTCGATCAATCGCCACTCCTCACGCCTTCGCTGAAGCTTCGGCGCGCAAGCACTCAATCTTTTTCCCCGTTCCTCGATCCCCGTTCCTCGCTCCTTAATCCTCATCCCTAAATCCTTAATCCCCGCTCCTCACCAGCAATAACCCACGAACAACAGACATTGATTTCCCGCGCCGCTTTCGTCTCGTCCAGCCGCGAGACCGGCATGGTCCGAGGGGCCTGGAACAGCGCCTCGGGATTGGTTTCGGCCAGCTGGGCCGCCTCGATCATCACGGCGATGAAGGCATCGAGGGTTTCCTTGCTCTCTGTCTCGGTCGGCTCGATCATGATCGCCTCCTTGACGATCAGCGGGAAATAGACCGTGGGTGGATGAAAGCCCCGGTCGATGAGATACTTGGCGATATCGAGGGCATGGACGCCCTGCTTCAGCTGTCGGGCGGCGGAAAAGACGCATTCGTGCATGCAGCCGGTGTCGAAAGGCAGGTCATACCAGCCCTTCAGCCGGCTCATGACATAGTTGGCATTCAGCACCGCCTGCTCGCTCACCTCCACCAAGCCGTCCCGGCCGAGCATGGTGATGTAGGCCAGTGCCCGCACCAGAATGCCGAAGTTGCCGTAGAAGTTGGCCAGTCGGCCGATGCTTTCCGCAGCCGGTTCCGCGAGATAGTAGCTGCCGTCAGACCGTTGCGCGATTCGAGGTGACGGCAGGAAAGGCAACAGTTTCTCGCTCACCCCGACCGGGCCGCTCCCAGGACCGCCGCCGCCGTGGGGGGTGCCGAAGGTCTTGTGCAGGTTGACGTGCATGACGTCAAAGCCGATCTCGCCCGGCCGGACCTTGCCGAGAATCGCGTTCAGATTGGCGCCGTCGCAGTAAACCAGGGCGCCGTGCCCGTGGGCGATGGCGCAGATCTCGGCCACCTGGGAATTGAAGAGGCCGAGGGTGTTGGGGCAAGTCATCATCACAGCCGCCACCTCATTATTCATGGTCTGGCGGAAGACGTCAAGGTCCATGTCACCGGCGGAGGAGGTCGGAACGGTAAGCACCTCGTAGCCGACCAGGGCGGCAGTGGCCGGGTTGGTGCCGTGGGAGGAGTCCGGCACCACCACGAAGCGGCGCTGCTGCCCCTGCGAGCGGTGCCAGGCGGCGATCATCATGATGCCGGCCATTTCGCCCTGGGCACCGGCCAGGGGCTGGCAGGAAAAGGCCGCCATGCCGGTGATCTCGGCCAGGAGCTGCGACAGCTGGTGGATTACACCGAGCGAACCCTGCACGAACGACTCGCCGGCAGGGAGGTAGGGGAGCAGCGGATGGACTCCGGCAAAGAGCCGGACCGCCTCTTCGGCCGCTTTGGCGTTGTATTTCATTGTGCAGGAGCCGAGCGGGTAGAAATTGGTGTCCACGGCAAAGTTGCGGCGGGAAAGATTGCTGAAATGGCGGACCACCTCAAGTTCGCTCAACTCGGGAAGCCCGGCCGGCTCGGCCCTGAGGAGAGCGGCAGGGAGTTCGGCGGCCGGGGAAACATCGCTCTTCGGGAGAACCGTACCGTGACGGCCGGGCGCCGATTTTTCGAAGATCAGCTCCATAGCACCTCCTCCATCGCTGCCGCCAGAGTCTCGATCTGGGCGCGGCTGCGTTTCTCGGTCACCGTCACTGTCAGGCAGGCTTCCAACCCCGGGTACCAGCGGCCCAACGGCACACCGGCGACAATCCCTCGGGTCAGAAGTTGTGCGCAGACGCTGGCCGCAGCGGTCGGCAGCCGGAGGGTGAATTCGTTAAAGGTCGGCCCTGCATTGAGAAGCGACACCCCGCGGATACCGGCAAGCAACCCCTCGGCATACTGGGCCTTGTCGTAATTGAGCCGCGCCAGCTCAACGAGCCCTTCCCGGCCGAGGGTAGCAAGAAAGATCAGGCCGCGCAGAGCGGAAAGACTCTGGTTGCTGCAGATGTTTGAGGTGGCCTTCTGCCTCCTGATATGCTGTTCCCGCGCCTGAAGGGTGAGGACGAAGCCGCGCCGGCCGTCCTTGTCCACGGTTTCGCCGACGATCCGGCCCGGCAGGTTGCGGATATGCTCTTTTTTCACCGCCAGAAAGCCGAAAGAAGGGCCGCCGAAAGAGAGCGGATTGCCGAGGCTCTGGCCGTCGCCCACCGCCAGGTCGGCGCCCATCTCGCCGGGGGTCTTGAGCAGGCCGAGGCTGAGCGGGTAGATGGAGACAATGGTCAGCGCGCCCCGGACACAGGCGGCAGCGGCCAGGTCGCTGAAGTCGTCGACTCCGCCGAAGAAGTTGGGATTCTGCAGAATGATAGCCGCGGTTTCGTCATCGAGCGTAGCAAGGAATTGCTGCCGGTCGCCCTGCCCTTTGAGCGCCGCGATCTCGACGACCTCCACCGCCAGGTTCGCCAGGTAGGTCTGCACGATCTGCCGGGAAAAGGGGTTGACCGCCGCATCCACGAGGATTTTCTTCCGGCCGGTGATGCGCAGCGCCATCAGCGCCGCCTCGGCCAAGGCGCTGCCGCCGTCGTAGAGGGAGGCATTGGTCGCGTCCATCCCGGTCAGGCGGCAGATGACAGTCTGATATTCGTAGAGGGCCTGAAGGGTGCCTTGGGAGCATTCCGGCTGGTATGGGGTGTAGGAGGTGGCAAACTCGGCCCGCCCGGCCAGATGATCGACAACCGCGGGAATGAGGTGATCGTAGCTGCCGCCGCCGATAAACGGGACAAGGTCGCGCCGGTCCTGCCCGGCCAGCCGTTCCATCCCTGCCAGCATCTCGAATTCCGACATGCCCTCCGGCAGCTCGAAGGAGCGGGCCCGCAGTTCCGGGGGAATAACGGCAAAGAGCTCGGCAATACTGCTGACGCCGATGACAGCAAGCATCTCCCGGATCTGCGCCGGGGTCTGGGGGCAGTAGCCGGAGCGCTTCACGAAAGGCCCTCCAGGTAGTCCCGGTACTGTTCGCGATTCATCAGACTCCGCAGTTCGCCGGGGTCGGCAAGCTCGATCCGCACTAGCCAGCCTTCCTCTTCGGGACTCTGGTTGACGATCTCCGGCCCGCTTTCCACCTGTTCATTTACCGCGAGCACCCGTCCCGAAACCGGGGCATAGATATCACTAGCCGCCTTGACCGATTCGACGGCACACAGTACCTCCGACTGCTTCGCCTCCCGGCCAGGCCGGGGCAGCTCGACAAAGGTGATGTCCCCCAACTGCTCCACGGCATAGGCGGTGATGCCGACCAGACCGCTTTGACCGTCGAGCCGCAGCCATTCGTGTTCCTTGGTGAAATAGTAGTCCATGCGTTCATCCCTCCGCGGTGAAATGTGAATTGGTGAGCAGCTGGCGTCTGCCTTGATATTTACAGCAAAGAAAATGCTAAAAACCTTTTTCAGCCACGGATACACACGGACGAAAAACAAAACAAAACTTTTAAGGGTATAAATTCTTTTGTTGAAAAAGCTTCTATCCGTGGAAATCCGTGTGTATCCGTGGCAAAAAGTTTTTGGTTCAGCAGTTTACGGAACAACACCACCCCCAACCCCCTCCTTGTCAAGGAGGGGGCTTGTCATTCCCCTCCTATTTGGATGGGCCAGAGATGGCACATTCGCTTATTGATCTTGTTCCTACTTCCGCAAAGACCCATCCCGATAAAACGGCAGCTCCACCACGGTCGCCTCCAGCACGAGCCCTTCCTGACCGACCTGGAGAGAGGTCGCGATCGCTGCCGCTGCCGGCGTCACATAACCCATGCCGATGCCGCAGCCGAGCATCGGTGAAAAGGCGCCGCTGGTTACCGTGCCGGCCTGCTCGCCGTGCCGGAAGATGCCGTAGCCGTGGCGCGGAGATCGGCGTGAGTCCAGCCGGAAGGCCGCCTTGGCCCGTTGCAGGCCTCCCGACTGCTGGCGCAGCAGGGCCTCCCGGCCGACAAAATCCCTGCTGAAATCTACAAACCGTTCCAGCCCGGCCTCCAGGGGCGTGGTTGTCTCATCCAGGTCGCTGCCGTAGAGGCTGTAGCCCATCTCCAGGCGCAGCAGGTCGCGGGCTCCGAGACCGGCCGGCCTGACCCGTTCATCCGCCAGCAATAGCCGCCACAGCTCGACAATCCGCTCGTTATCGCAGTAGATCTCGTAGCCCAGCTCACCGGTATAGCCGGTGCGGCTGACGACCGCTTCCGAGCCGAGCAGGGTTAGCCGACGGAAGCCGAAGAAGGGAATTTTTTCGATCTCCTCGCCGAAATACTGTAGCAGGATTTCCCGTGAGCGAGGCCCCTGGAGATCCAGTTTACCGCTTCGTCCGGTGCGGTCTTCGATACGCGCAGCGCCAGCCAGAGCGCCCTGGATGACGGCAAAATCCCTTTCCTCCGGCCCGGCATTGACGACCACCAGCAGCTGGTCGTCCGCCAGACGGTAGACGGTCAGATCGTCGACGATCCCGCCCTGTTCGTTGAGGAGGAAACCGTAGCGGCAGCGACCGAGCGGGATTGTGTCGAGCCGGAAGGAAAAGAGCCGCTCGATGCCGGTCGCAGCAAGCTCTCCCCGGAAGAAAAATTGGCCCATGTGGCAGGTATCGAACAAGGCGGCCGACTCCCGGCACCAGCGATGTTCGGCCAGGATACCGTCATACTGGAGCGGCATCAGCCAGCCGCCGAAAGGCGAGAGGCGGGCCAAAAGACGTTCATGTTCCCCCTGCAGTGGGGTTTGTTTCAGGGTATCCATAGCATCTCCGGGCTGACAGAGATCATCTTTCCATGTGGAACCAGTATACCAGCAACCGCGGATTTTTTTCCGCGGCCGGACATGAAAAAAGGGAGGCCGCCTCGTACGGGCGACCTCCCTGTCCCTGCATTCCGTCGACGCAACGAAGCGCCGGCCTGAATTTTCGTTACTCGACCTTCATCACCACAAACAGTGCGGACTCACCCCGTTGGAGGAGAAAACGGACCAGGCCGCCTTTTTTCAGCGTTGCGACGACTTTTGCATATTCCGAGCTGTTCTTGATTGCAGCGTTGTTGATTTGCTTGATGATGTCCCCCCGGAGAATACCGGCATCCTCAGCCAGGCTGCCCGGCTTGACCTCCCTCACCACCACGCCGCGCGTTTCGCTGGTCCGCAATTGCGCGGCCAGCTCCTTGGTGAGATCCGTGACCACAAGACCGAGATTTTCCTGGGCTTTTACGGCTTGCTGCCCCGTCACACCACTATCGGCCATTCTCTCGATGGTAACGGTCTTTTCCAGGGTCTTGCCGTTCCGGAAAAGCTTGACCGCGGCTTTTTTGCCCACCGGGGTCACTGCGGCCAGCCGAGGCAGTTCATGCATATCAGTAATAATTTTCCCATCGAACTCGAGAATGATGTCACCGGCCTGGAACCCGGCCTTTTCTGCCGGACTATCCTTCATAACTTCGGAAACCAGGGCGCCTTGATCGTTTTTCATGCCAAAAGAACTGGCCAGATCTGGGGTCACCGGCTGCACCGCAACCCCCAGCCAGCCACGCGTAACCTTGCCCGTTTCACGCAGCTGCGTGATAACCGTCTTGGCCATATTGATCGGAATAGCAAAACCGATCCCCTGTCCGCCGGCAACAATGGCGGTATTTATGCCGATCACCTCTCCCTTCGCATTGAAGAGCGGGCCGCCCGAATTACCAGGATTGATCGAGGCATCGGTCTGAATGAAATCGTCGTAGGGTCCACTGCCGATGACCCGACCCTTAGCACTGACAATCCCGGCCGTCACCGTCTGGCTGAGGCCAAAGGGGTTGCCGATGGCCAGGACCCACTCGCCCACTTCGATGGCATCACTGTCGCCAAGGTTTGCCAGGGGCAGATGATTCTTGCTGGTAATCTTGATCAGAGCCAGGTCGAGCTTTTCGTCGGCGCCCTTCAGTTCACCCCTGAATTCCCGGCCATCGGATAGCTTGACCTTGATTTCATCGGCCCCGGACACCACATGGTTATTGGTGAGAATGTACCCTTCATCACTGATGACAAAGCCTGAACCTTGGCCCCGCTGCTTCTGCGGGCGCTGCGGCAGGCCCTGGAAATAACGATCGAAGAAATCGCCGAAGGGGTCAGCGCCGAAGGGATTGGCATGCGGCTGGTTAAATTGCTGCGGTTTGACGTTTTTCGTGGTGCTGATATTGACGACCGCGGGCGTAAGCTTTTTGGAGAGTTCGACAAAATCAGGCGGGCCGTTTTTTGCAAATGATGTTCCACCCGCAAGGGTTAGAATGGAAGCGGTCACAACGACCATCAGCACCTGGGAAATTGCTGTGCGCATGGGATGATACCTCCTCTGGATTGTTAGGGCCTGTCACGGAATAAGTGTCACAATTGATGCACCTCATCTTCAGGTCGCCTTTGCCGTTTCCTCAATCGCAAAATCCTCGCCGTAGCCCTGCTACGCCTGCGGTTTTGCTCAATCGGGAACGACAAATCCAATCCGAATCTGAGCGCCTGAATGTAACACTTATTCCCTAACAGACCCTTGGTAGCACTGTACCGTATCTAATGGTAAAGATGGAGTAAAAATTTGTCAACCGGGAGGGAAAAACCGGACATTCCGGGAAGGGTTTCGCGGAATCAGCAAGGCATGGTCTCAAAAAAGCGGGGCAGCCCCCCCCGTTCCATGGAAGGTTCTGCCCCGCTCGTTGATACTGCCGCCGGTTATGGCGTAAGCTTTATCGCTTAATCTTCTTCCTTCAAAATATACCCAACGCCACGCACGGTGTGAATAAGCTTCTTGTCTGCGTCCCGGTCGATTTTCTTGCGGAGGTAGTTGACGTAGACGTCAATGATGTTGGTAAAGCTGTCAAAGATATAATCCCAGACGTTCTCGGCAATGGTCGTTCTGGTCAGCACCTGGTTCGGGTTGCGCATGAAGAATTCCAGCAGCGAGTATTCCTTCGCCGTCAGGTCGATCTCCTTGTCTTTCCTCCAGACCTTGTGGGTAACCGGGTCAAGACGCAGATCGGCAAAACGGATCTCGGCGCCACGCTCCTGCTCGGACCGGCGCAATAAGGCACGAACACGGGCAAGCAGCTCGGCAAATGCGAATGGCTTAGTCAGATAATCATCAGATCCCGAATTGAGACCGGCAACGATATCCTCAACGGTATCTTTTGCCGTCAACATCAGAACCGGGGTCAGGTGCTTTTTCATCCGCATTTCCTTGACCACCGCGAAACCATCTTTTTTCGGCAGCATCACGTCGAGGATGATCAGACTGTAGCCGCCATTCATGATCTTCTGGCAGCCCTCTTCGCCATCATAGGCGACATCCACTTCATACTTCTCTTCTTCAAGTCCTCGCTTGATAAAACTGGCAACTTTCTTTTCGTCTTCCACTACCAGAATTTTCATTTTTTCACCTCTTCATGTTATTGGAAAATTTTTACAACAACAAAACCAGTACAACAATTGAAGGAGGCCAGATCGGGAAACTGCAATCCTCAATCTTCGCGGCGGCCCTTTTCTGCTACAATCAAGCACCATTACGGCTCAGAGAGAACAAAACAGATGTCTCATGAGGAAACATATACCACACAATAACGAGGATGCAATAAGATTCCCCAATTAAAATATTACCTTATCAGTGAATCTGCCGTCCGGGAATAATTCGATCAAGCAAGATTGAAAAAAGGATTTTACTCAA
>JAJZQA010000056.1 GCA_021810985.1 Deltaproteobacteria bacterium | reverse complement strand
GCGGCCTATGGCGTGCGATGCCGGGCATGGGCGGTGCCGAGTTTCTCTCCAGGGTAAAGGATTTCTATCCTGAAACCGTGCGGATACTGCTCACCGGCTACGCCAGCATCGATGCAGCCATGAAGGCGGTGAATGACGGCGAGATCTACCGTTTTTTCATGAAACCATGGGACGATACGGATCTGCGTATGGCCATCCGCTCGGCGATTGAAAAGTACGATCTGCAAAAAGAAAATGAACGGTTGCTGGAAGTGGTGCGAAAACAGGCGGGCGAGCTGAGTTCGATCGAAAGCAGGTATCCCGGCATTACCCAACTGGAAAAAGACTCCGATGGCTCAATTTTTGTGCCGGATATCTCGGAGGAAGAAATGAGCGAGTTATTGAAAGAATGTAACGTTCGTATTAACGAGGAAGATGAAGATCTTTGAAAACTGAAGGCGCAACTCCTCAGATTTTACTCCGACACAGTAAGGAATGTTCCGTGAAACCTCTCCAACTTCTCTGTATTGCACTCTTGCTGTGCCTCTCCGCGATATCAGCCTCGGCCAACACAAAAGCTGCCCAGCCCAAGCAGTCGTCTCGGGTCCCGATTCTCCTCTACCACCGCTTCGATGCGCGCGCCACCAACTTCATGACGGTCTCACCGGCGGTCTTTGAGTCACAGTTGGCCTATCTTCGAACCAACGGCTACCGGGTAATTCCGTTACGACGCCTGGTGGACTGGCGCCTGGGCAAAGCACCCGCACCGCCGGCAAAATCGGTCGTTCTGGTAGCGGACGATGGTCACCGATCGATTTTCACCCAGATGCTGCCGATCATAAAAAAATATAACACGCCGGTGACCCTGTTCATCTATCCGTCAGCCATCTCGAATGCCGACTATGCCATGACCTGGGACCAGCTGAGAACCTTGAAGAAAACCGGACTGTTCGACATCCAGTCGCATTCCTATTGGCATCCCAATTTCATCAAGGAAAAAAAGAAACTGTCCCGGGATGAGTACCTGAAGTTCGTGGATATTCAACTGAGGAAATCGAAGCAAAAACTGGAGAAGGAGATGGGAGGAGAGGTTGACCTGATTGCCTGGCCCTTTGGCGGACTACCTGACCAGGATCTGCAGGAAAGAGCACGGCAGGCAGGCTATTCTGCAGCCTTTACCATTGTCCGAAGGCCGGCAGCGCCACAGGACGCTGCCATGTTACTGCCAAGATTTATCGTCCTTGACTCGGACCGGGGAAAAACGTTCGAGGCACTCGTCAATCCCCCGCCGCACGCCCGTTAGCCCGGGCAGCCTCAGGCTGCCCGGGAAAATTCTCTTTGCGGGTCTCAGCGCTGAACCGCGAGATTTTCATCTTCCTCTTCAGTGCTCCGGTCATGCATCTCCTCCCGGAAACGGAAATATTCCTCCGGGGTATTGATATTTCTGAACGAATGAAAATCAGGATCGAGAGCGGCAATCTCCTCTTTGGACATTACCGAGACCTTGCTCCAGTCAAAGCAATTAACGATTTTTCGCGTGCCGTTTTTCAATGCCTCTTCCATCGCCGGCAGGCAACCTTTGGCATACACGGCATGGAGCGGTTCAAAACCACCGTCACTCTCGGGAATTACCACATCACTTCCCTGCGCCTTTGCCACCATCTGGCGGATCAGCTCGCCATTCAAATACGGCATATCGCAAGCAACTACGAAGATCCGGTCGGTTCTACTCTGTTTGAGGCCCGCATGAATGCCGGCAAGTGAACCCATTCCCGGAAACTCGTCAGGAACCATCCGGCAAGGAAGAAAGCGGTAAAATTCCGGGGTATTGGTAACCAGGATCACCTCGGGGAACAACGCGGACAGCTGGCGGTAAATCCGCTCGATAAAAAGCTCACCACTATAGGGCAGCAGAGCTTTATTGCTTTTCATCCGCGTGGAGTTGCCGCCGGCAAGAATAACGGCGGTGACACCGGAGGTCGACGAATCGGGAGAAACGCGAATCAGCGACTCCGGATTGGTATAGATATTAAAGCCGGAAGCGCGCAGGTAGCCGATCAAGGTGATGCCCGCCTTCTCGGCAAGCTGCACCGCAAGATCGGTCGGTGACGTTCGGGAGGCGATGAGCGATATCCCGAGCATGGCAGCTTTCGTCACCATTTCCGTGGAGACCCGACCGGAGGTAAGCAGAACTTTTCCCGCCAGATCGATATTCTTGAAAAGTGCCTCACCGGCAATGCGGTCAAGGGTATTGTGACGGCCGACATCCTCACTGTACAGCAGGATGGATCGGCCTTCGCACACAGCAGCGGAGTGGATCCCACCGGTTTTCCGATATTCTCCGGCACTGCGGGCCAGCTGGTCCATCAGGGCGAACAGGTCATCGGGAAAGAAATGCGGGACACTCGTGCCGGGGGCCTTTTCCTTGAGCTGCATCTTTTGCTGGAGATTGAAGGTGATCCCGGTTCCGCACCCGGAGGTTAAAGCAGGCTTCAGCTGCTCGGGAATCTCACCCTTGATGATCACATTTGCGACTCCGAAATCTTCACAGACACTAAACATCTGAAAATCATCGAGACCCTGGACAAAACCCTGGAGCCGCAGAAATCCGGCGACCAGAAACCTCAAATCATGGGGCGAGGCAATCAGGGTGGCCAATTCCCGCCCATTGACAATCAGGGCCAGGGGATATTCCTGAACCGGCTCATGCTCCGTCAGGCGAATTTTACCCTTTTCATACCGAAAAACCTGGGCGGGGGATTTGTCGACACTTTTCTTTTTGCTATCCATACTCACCTCAACCTGCCAATTTCGTTCATTCTACCAAGGGACCAGGGAAAAGTGCAAGACTTCCCTGCTGATCACAACTGTCAATAACTAATTCCGCTATTTACGAAACTACTGAGCTATAGCCCGAAAAATACCCTGCAGCAGCGATACAGGACTGGGCGGGCAGCCGGGAATATGGGCGTCCACCGGGATTACGTTGCTGATCCTGCCGAGAGAGGCGTAGCTCTCCCCGAAGATCCCGCCATCACAGGCACAATCGCCAACCGCAACTACAATTTTCGGATTGGGCGTCGCCGCATAGGTTCTTTTCAGCGCAATTTCCATATTCACGGATACCGGGCCGGTAACGAGCAACATATCAGCAAAACGGGGCGAGGCGGTGAAGTGAATTCCAAAACGTTCACAGTTATAGAAGGCATTATTCATGGCATGGATCTCCAGCTCGCAGCCATTGCACGAACCGGCATCCACTTCCCTGATTGTCAGACTGCGATGAAATTTCTTTCTGATCCGGTCTTCAAGCCGGGCGCCGATTTCGGCGATCTCTTGCTCAACCTCGGCCGGCAGCGGCTCGGTGACAACGCCGGTGCGAAATATCTGATGAAGAATCCTGAGCATGATTGCCTCTCAAAATGAAAATGCGAGGAACGAGGATCGAAATGCGAGGTAATCGGATAATCACACCCACACCATTGTTTCCGCGAACCTATAGGTCATTTCCGGAATACGATTGGTTGAAACTCTTGTTGCAGACCGGAAAATCCGGCACGATATTACCGTGGATTGACTGTTCCAGACCAAGCCAGTTGAGGCTGGAAGGATCCCGGACCATACAGCGGTTTACCTCTCCGGCCTTCCCGGCCTGAACCCAGTACATGATCTCGCCGCGCCAACCCTCAACAAAAGCCAGGCCGCTAGCCTGTGACAGCGGCGGAATGAATTCAGCGCAAATTTCGCCCGTCGGAAGATTATAGAGCATTTCCCGCAACAGCCGGACCGATTCACGAATCTCGTCAATACGCACCCAGACTCGCGCATTCACATCACCAGCCTGCTGAACGGAGACTCGGGGCACAATGATATCATAGGGGGCAGCAGGTCTCTGAAGACGGATGTCCAGGTCCAGGCCGCTTGCCCGGGCAACTATTCCCACGGTACCCAGGTCTTTGGCCTTTTCCATGGAAAAGATACCGGTCTCCCGGACGCGGTCCTCCAGCGAGGCATTGTTGTCATAGATGACAATCAGCTGTTCGAATTTCTTGGAAAACTCTTCCAACTCCCGCAGCATGCAGTCAATTCCTTCATCAGAAAGATCAACCGTCACGCCGCCGGGAACGATTTTGTCCTTCAGGAACCGTTGTTGAAAGAGCTGGAAATTTGTTCTGACAATTTGTTCCTTCAGGATGTTGCACTGGAAAAAGAGGAAAGCGAAGGCAACATCGTTGCAGATTGCACCGATATCACCCAGGTGATTGGCGATCCGTTCCCGTTCCAGCATGATGGCCCGCAGCCAGAGCGCCCGCTCCGGCGGGGTGCATTCCGCCATGGACTCGACCGCCTGGCAGTAGCAACAGGAATGTGCCACGGTCGTATCGCCGGACACCCTCCCCGCAAGACGTGCGCCATCTTCCCAGGAAAGAGCCTCAAAGCGCTTTTCTATACCTTTGTGAACATAACCAAGGCGCTCTTCCAGATTGAGAATCTCCTCGCCCATCGCCTGAAAACGGAAATGTCCCGGCTCGATGATTCCGGCGTGGACCGGTCCCACCGGGATTTCATAAACCCCCTCCCCTTCTGCCCGTATCCAGCGATAGTCTCCCGGGACACGCGGCATTCTGGTGCGGCTGTCGAATGTTTTTCGCAACGGCCAGGCATCCTCCGGCCAGTCCTCGAACTTGATCCAAGGCCGCAGATCCGGGCTGCCGAGCGGAGTCACCCCCATCAAGCTATGCATCTGCCGTTCAAAACGGTAGGCAGCAGCATATTTTCTGGTAATGGTCGGAAAAGCCGGATCGTCTTCCGGAGCGACGCACTTGACCACCAGAAAATCCGACCCTTTGCTAAAACAGGCGTAAATACCGTAGCCGCCAGCCAGCAGGGTTTCATCAGATGCCCATTCGGCAACCAGACGAGCTTCCTGGTACTTCATGGTCCGCGCAGCTTCGTTGAACTGCTCCCTCGGCACCAGCAGCAGCGGAACATCGGCCGGCCGAAGGTCCTCAAGCTGCATGGCAGCCTCGCCCAACTGTGCAACAAGTCTCTCGTGAAGTGCATTCATTTCAGTAACCCCACAGCCGTATGAAACCAGTCGGAGAGAAACCTGGGCATATACAGCCCCAACAGCAGCACCAGGGTCATATGCAGGACAACCGGAATATGCGCGGCCCGCAGCGGTGTCTGCCAGGACGGAACCAGTCCGGTCACCATCGGTTGAACCTTGCGGAAGATGGCGGCAAAAGCCACCCCCAGGCCAAGCAGGAGCAGCGGGGTGAGCAGCGGCGCCTCCTTGATGGTCGCGGTCAGAATCAGAAATTCGCTGGCGAACATGCCGAAAGGCGGCATGCCCACCAGGGCCACGATGCCGAGAATGAAAGACCAGCCAACGACCGGGTTCCCTTTGATAAGGCCGCGGATCCGGTCCATCTCCTGGGTGCCGTGCATCTGGGAGGCGTGGCCGACGGTAAAGAAAATGGCCGATTTCGTCAGGCTGTGCACCAGCATGTGCAGCAGGGCGCCAAAGGTGGCGATGGGACCGCCGATACCAAAGGCGAAGGTGGCAATCCCCATATTTTCAATGGACGAATAGGAGAACATCCGCTTGACGTCCTTCTGCCGCAGAAGGGAAAATGCCGCAACCAGAACTGACAACAGGCCGAAACCCATCAGCATATTGCCCGCCATATGAGTACCGGTGGAACCGTCCACCAGAACCTTGCAGCGCACCAGGGCATAGAGAGCAACATTCAGCAGCAGACCGGAAAGAACCGCGGAGATCGGCGTCGGGCCCTCACTGTGGGCATCCGGCAGCCAGTTGTGCAAGGGGACAAGTCCGACTTTGGTGCCGTAGCCCACCATCAGAAAAACAAACGCCAAGCGGAGCACGGTCGGTTCCAGTTGACCGCTGACCTGACTCAGGTTGGTCCAGAGGAGTGCTTCACCACCGATGCCGAGCACCCGCTCCGCGGCGAAGTAGAGCAGCACGGTGCCGAACAGGGCCTGGGCGATGCCGACCCCGCACAGGATGAAATATTTCCAGGCAGCCTCAATGGCGGTCGGCGTCCGGTAGAGGGAGACCAGCAGGACCGTCGAAAGGGTCGCCAGCTCCATGGAAATCCAGAGAACGCCGAAGTTGTTGGTCAGCAGCGCCAGCAGCATGGCGAAGATGAACAGCTGGTACATGGCGTGGTAGAAACGCATTTTCCAGGGCCCGACCCGCCCATGCTCCCGTTCCACCCGCATGTATTTGCGGCTGAAGATGGCGGTGGTCATGGAAACGAACGAGGTCAGAACCGCCAGGTAAACATTGAAGGCATCAACGAAGAAGAATTTGCCGCCGACCGTCATCGGTCCCTGCAGGTAGACTTGTACGGCCAGGGCAACACCGGCGGCAAAGGTGGCGCCGGAACCGAGAATGTTGATTTCCGGGGCATATTTCCAATCACCGACGAATGCCAATACAACCGCAAAAAACAGAGAAATGCAGAGAAGGAATAATAAGATCACGTCAATCCTCCTCTTTGAGCTTGGCCATCTGATCCACGTCCAGGCTGTCGAAAGTCGTATTGATATGGAAAAAGAAAATACCGAAGATAAAAGCTGCGATCAGCAAATCCAGGGCCACCCCCAGCTCGACGACCATCGGCATGCCGTAGGTGGCGCTGGTGGCCGCGAAAAACAGGCCGTTTTCCATGGCGAGAAAGCCGATGATCTGCGTCACGGCATGCCTTCTCGTTACCATCATCAAAAGGCCGAGCATGACGGTTGCCAGGGCCACGGCCAGAGTTGACTTGGTTACCATGGTCGAAAGCTGCGTCACTGGTGCGGTGAGATGGTAGGAAAAAATTACCAGTGCGATCCCGATCATCATGGTCCGGGGAATATTCACCAGGACCTCGCTCTCCCGGCGGATATCCAGCTTGCGGATCAGAACATAGAGAATATAAGGCAGCAGGATGACCTTGAAGGAAAGGGTCAGCAACGACGAAATAAAGAGATGGTGCATCCCGGTAATATAGCCGACGATTGCCGTACTGATGCAGAGGAACAAGCCCTGCCAGGCAAACAGATGGATCAGCCCGAGGATTCTGCGCTGTACCAGTAATCCGAACGCCGTCAGCAGGATAAGGGCCGCCATGACGCTGTTGACCTGGGCGGCAAAGGACATGGACATGATCTTACTCCAGAATGAAAAAGGATAGCATCCCCAGTGTCGCCAGCAGGAAAGCGGTTCCGAGGAATTCGGTAAGCCGGAACAGGCGCATCTTCGCGAGACCGGTCTCGATCAGAACGACGACCACCCCTAAAACGGCCAGTTTGAGGACCAGCAGGAGCAGCGACAGGAACAATCCCGCCGGATCTCCGGAAGCGGCTATCCCCCAAGGGCAGAAGATCGAAATCCCCAAGACGGAAAAGAGAAAAAGCTTCATCATCCCGGCCCACTCGATCAGGGCCAGGTGACGCCCGGAGTATTCCAGGATCATCGCCTCGTGAATCATGGTCAATTCCAGGTGAGTGGCCGGGTTATCAACCGGCACCCGGCCGGTCTCGGTCAGATGAACCATGATGAAAGCGAGTACCGCAAAAGCCAATGAAGGCCTGAGAATGAACTCGCCATGGCCAATCACATCCACCATGTGGGTCAGAGAGGTGGAATTAGCCGCCAGCGAAACGGTAAAAACCGCCATCAGCATGGCCGGCTCCGCCAGGGAAGAGATCGTCATCTCCCTGCTCGAGCCCATCCCGCCGAAGGCCGTGCCGATATCCATACCGGCAAGAGCGGTAAAAAAACGGATTATCGCGAACAGCATTACCAGGGCGATGACGTCGGCGGTCGCGGCAAACGGCAGGTCGACGGAGATGAACGGGATGATTCCGCCGATTAAGACGGTGACCCCGAAAACGATGTACGGAGTCGAGCGGAAGATCCACGAGGCGTTTTCCGCCAGGATCACTTCCTTGGCAAACAGTTTGCGAATATTCCGGTAAGGCTGGCAGATGCCCGCGTAGGTTCTCCCCTGCATCCGGCACTTGACCGTTCTCACCCAGCCGGTAAATGCCGGGGCGGCAAACAGCAGAAGCAGGATTTGCAGGATTTCACTACCGATTGAATAGGCTGTCATCACAAAAACACCAAAAGTACGATAATGGTAACGAACGAATAGATGAGGTACACCTGGATCCTCCCCTGCTGGAGCAGTCCCACCTTCCGGGCAACGAAATAAGCTCCTGTATTGATCGGCTCATAGATCCAGAAGCGGAAGCGATCCCGGACCCGGAGCCGATACCGCAATTTCTCGGGATAGGCAGGATGCCGCAGCGGTTCCAGCGCCTGGGTCTCTTCTCTGATCTGGAACAGGAACCCGAAGATACGCCTGATCGGCATTGAAAAGGACGTGGCGGTATATTGCATCCGGGCGTTTATTTTCTCAAAGCCGCAGTCCCAGATCGGAACCCGCCGCACGGTGGATTTTCTCACATGGAGGAAGAAATAGGCGACCAGAACGACAAACAACAAAGCGATAAAGACAGTGAAGCCGGAGTAGGACGCCCGCTCCGGAGCGATGGGAGCCAGCCGCAGCCAATCGAACGTGGCGGAAGGATTGCCGATAGTGCCGCCCACCAAGCGCTCGGTCAGAACATCCATCCAGCGGATCACCACTGTGGGAAAGATGCCGAGCAGGAAACAGGTCAGCGCGGCCAGCAGCATACCGCTGCGCATGTGCCAGTCAACCTCGTGAACCTTTTGCACGGAAGAGTGTCCGCGCCAATGCCCGAGAAAAGTCACCCCGAATGCTTTGACGAAACAGGCGGCGGCAAGAGCGCCGGTCAAGGCCAGGAGCGCCGCGCCGATCGGGATCAGCAGGCCAAGGATCGGCCGGTGCAGCGCTGGAGAAAGAAGAAAGGCCTGAAAGGTCAGCCACTCCGAGACGAAGCCGTTGAAGGGCGGAAGCGCCGCGATGGAGACGCAGCCGATCAAAAAGAGACAGGCGGTCCAGGGCATGCGGTGAATCAAGCCGCCCATCTCCTCCATATTTCGCTCGTCGGTGGCATGGAGTACAGCGCCGGCCCCCATGAAGAGCAGTCCCTTGAACATGGCATGATTGAGGGTGTGGTAAAGCGCGGCCATCATCGCGAGGGCGGCCAGGGCGGGAAAATGATAGGCGGTGAAAATCATGGACAAGCCAAGACCGATCAGGATAATGCCGATATTCTCGACGGAATGATAGGCGAGCAACCGCTTCAGGTCGTGCTGCATCAGCGCGTAGAGCACCCCGAGGACCGCCGAAATCAGCCCGAGCGCCAGCACGGTCCCGCCCCACCACCACGGGTAGTCTTTCAGAAAATCGAAGGTAATGCGGACAATGCCGTAGATGGAGGTTTTCAGCATGACGCCGCTCATGAGCGCCGAGACGTTCGAAGGCGCAACGGGGTGTGCCTCTGGCAGCCAGATATGGAGCGGAATCACCCCGGCCTTTGCGGCAAACCCGAAAAAAGCCAGAAAAAAGGCCGCCGTTGCCCAGCCAGCCGGATAATGGGTGGCGCGCATCGAATCAAAGGTATAGCCCTGGAAACTCTCAAATCCGTTTGACAACCCTGCCATGACCCCGAAGGAAAGCAGGATGGCAAGTGCGCCAACATGGGCGACAACCAGGTACAGATAGGCAGCCCGCTGGTTTTCCTTTTTTTCATCCTCGTACATGACCAGGAAATAGGACGAAGCAGCCATCAGTTCCCAGGCCACCAGGAAGAAGAAGGCATCATTGGCCAGAATCACGAGGAGCATGCCAACGATAAATAAGGAATAAAAGATCACAAACCTGACCACGGAGCGGTTAGCGGCGAAGCCCTTCACGTAGCCAATCGAGTAAATTGAAACGAAAAGGGTCAGCAACCCAATTACGCAGAGAAAAAATCCCGCTAGCGGGTCGAGACGCAGGTGAAACGGCAGATCCGGCAGTCCCATCCGCAGGACAGCCGAGGTGGTTTTGCCGGTGTGGACCGCAAGGATTCCCGCGACTACCGCCGCAAAGGAAGCAACCGCCGTGAGGAAAAAAGAGAGAGTTATGTTGAAATTCCGGTATCTTGCGCAGCAGGGCGAGACAATGACGGGAGACAGCATGAGGAAGACGGAGATGATAGCGATATCAAAGGGAGTCATCACGAAAACTTTCAAAAAACAGTAG
>JAJZQA010000055.1 GCA_021810985.1 Deltaproteobacteria bacterium | reverse complement strand
CATAAGACGATCCCCATTCCCATGAGTATCCTCTCGAATGATCCCGAACTTGCCATTGACGGCTATCTCTGTCCGGCCCATGTGAGTACCATCATCGGCACGGAGGCCTACCGCTTCCTGGCCGAGGAGCATGGCGTGCCCTGCGTGGTAACCGGCTTCGAACCGGCAGACATCATCCAAGGGGTGGAAATGCTGGTCAAGCAGGTTGTCGAAGGCCGGAGCACGGTTGAGAACCAGTACCGCCGCTTTGTCCTGCCGGAAGGAAATACGAAGGCCAAGGAACTTCTTTCCCGGGTATTTGTTCCTGCCGATGCAGCCTGGCGAGGACTGGGCGTGATTCCCGGAAGTGGTCTCGATATCGCGCCGGAATTTGCCCGCTTTGATGCGCTGCAAGCGCTGCCGGTGACGGTGGAGGAACCCCGGGAGCCGGAAGGATGCTGCTGCGGCGAGGTGCTGAAAGGTAAAATCGCGCCGATCGACTGCCCCCTGTTCGGGACCGCCTGCACGCCGGAGCAACCGGTCGGGGCCTGCATGGTTTCCTCGGAAGGCAGCTGTGCCGCGGCGTACAAGTATGGGCAATAGGCTACGTATGCAGTAGGGGCGAACCTTGTGTTCGCCCGACAGAAGGGCGAACACAAGGTTCGCCCCTACTCAACCGTTTTCCCTTACTTTTCCAATCATGCAAAGGAGCAAACAGTGGATAACGACCTGATACTGCTCGGACACGGCAGCGGCGGCAGACTTTCCCATCAGCTGCTGGATGAGCTTATCATTCCCACCCTGTCGGGACTTCCGATTGCGGGACAGAACGATGCGGCGATCTTGCGCCATGGCGGGCGACGGCTTGCCTTTACCACCGACTCGTACGTGGTGGACCCCATTTTTTTCCCCGGCGGTAACATCGGGCACCTGGCCGTCAACGGCACGGTCAACGATCTGGCCATGGTCGGGGCGCAGCCAATTGCCATCACGGTCGGACTCATCATGGAAGAGGGTTTCAGCCGCGCTGAGCTTGCCGAAATCCTCCGCTCCATGCGGGAGGCGGCTGATCTGGCCGGAGTGGCCATTGTCGCCGGTGACACCAAGGTTGTCCCGCGCGGCAAGGCTGACCGGATTTTTATCAATACTTCCGGGATCGGTTTTTTCCGGCATAAGCTGAAAATCGGCGGGGCCAATGCCCGGGTAGGGGACAAGATTCTGATCAACGGCACCATCGGTGACCATGGTGTTGCCGTCATGGCGAAACGCGAAGGGCTGGATCTCGATACCGATATCCTCAGTGATTGCGCTCCCCTGAATGGCCTGGTGGAGAGTCTGCTGGAGGAAGGTCCGGCGATCCATGTTCTGCGTGACCCGACCCGCGGCGGTGTCGCCACTACCCTCAAGGAGATTGCGATCCAGTCAGAGGTAACCATTACCCTCGATGAAGCATCGTTGCCCCTGAAGGGAGCTGTGCGCGGGGTCTGCGCGGTGCTGGGACTCGACCCGCTCTATGTGGCCAATGAAGGGAAGATGCTCGTGATTGTTGCCGCGGACGCCGCGGACCGGGTTCTGGAAAGGATGAAGGCGCACCCTCTTGGACGGGATGCGGCAATTATCGGAGAGGTCTGCGCTGGCAGTGGCGGCAAGGTCCGAATGGAAACCCTGGTTGGGGGGACGCGCGCCGTCGAAATGCTGGCCGGTGAGCAGTTGCCTCGCATCTGTTAGTTGACTTGTCAGGAAAGGAACAATCCCACAAAAACACCAAGGAAAGGAGCAGGTTATGGCGGTATGGAAATGTAAGAGTTGCGGATTTTCAAAGGAAGGGCGCTGTAAACCCCAAAAATGTCCTCAGTGCCAGGAAAAAGGAAGTTTTCAGAAAGAAGAATGATCATTAATTGTTGCTGCATGTCCCGCCTGTAATAAAATAATTCAAGTTTTTGTCAGATCCCGCGAAGAGAATGATGGACACCATCTCCCCCAGGAGTGCCGTTGGGGGAGATGGTGTTTCCGCTGGATTCGTCCGTGCTGACGGAGTAATTCCAGTTCCATATCTTGGCCCTCTCTGCTTTGGCTCGTATTCGGCTGCTCGAGGTACTCTTCAGTACGCCTCGCAGCATCAATCCTTGCCGCCTTGAGATCATCCTTGATCTGGAATTGGTAGAAAACAGCCGGCCAAACGCGACAACGTTGAGGCTGCTGTGGTATCGCACGATTACGTATGGCGCGAAGATGAGATACGCGCCGGCACAATTTCATGTACGGGGATGCACTTCGTGAAGGCGCAGTCCGCGAAAGGATAGTTGGAATGGAGGCACACGTCACTGCTGCCGAAGTACGACAGAGGATTCTCCTGCTGAGAGAAATTCCCCCGATGCCCCTCATTGCCCAAAAAATACTCTGCATGTCGGCCGATGCGGACATAGCGGAACTGGCTGAAACGATTGAAAAGGCTCCTGACATTGCCGCGCGGCTTCTCGGCATGGCAAATGCCGCTTATTTCGGTTGGCCGGGCGGGGTGCGAACCATCTACGATGCCATCCATAAGGTTCTCGGCATCAAGCTGGTGAAAAGTTTTGTCATGGGTCTTGCCTTCAGCGAGGTTTTTGATGTGAAAAAGTGCGGCGGATTCCGGGCGGACCAATTCTGGTTTTCCGCCATGGTTACCGCCCAGATTTCGCAGTCTCTGCTCCCCGCTCTCGATTCATCCCTTTACCAGGAAATTGACAATATTCATCTCAACGGATTGCTCCATAATCTTGGCGTTACCGTGCTTGCGCATTTGTTTCCCACGGAACTTTCCCGGGCCTTTTCTCTGCCCTTTGATGAGGAGCATCCCTCGGTCAGCGATAAAATACGTACTGTGCTCGGCATGGATCAGGCACAGGCCGGGGGCTGGCTTGCCCGAAAGTGGCACTTGCCGAGAGATATCGTCTGCGTAATGGAGCATCACAAACAGCCGGATTACCGCGGTAATTTCTGGCCGATCGTACTCCTGGTCGGGTATGCCGAACGCCAGGCCGTACGGCTTTTTCGCGAAGGAGCGGTGGCGCGGGAGCCGGAATTCGAGTCGCTGTTGGGAATTGGCGAGTCCGTGCTGGAAAAAATGCATCTGATCCTGGACGGGCAGCTGGATGATCTCCATACCATGGCGGCGATGATGGCAACGGGAGAATGAAATGGATAGCTGTTTGACGGACAGGGCTTTTACCGAGCTGAACGATCAGATCATTAATCTGCTCGATTCTTTCTCCGCTCTGAGCACACTCAGCTCCCTCGATATTCGCTCTCCCAACCTTGAACTCATCCTGCGCAAGGCCCTGCGGGGGCTGATGGAAAACCTCGACATGGAGCGCTGCTCCATTTTTCTCCTCCAGCAAGACCAACTCGTCAACTGTGTCGGGCTTGACTGGGATGATATCCTCCTCGAAACTCCGGAAACCGCTCTGACCCGGCAATCCGTTGCCCTCGATGCTTCAACGGGTGAAGGGATCATGGGGCTTGCGGTCCAGACCAAAAAGCTCCAGCATTGCCGTGACTGTTCTTCCGATGAACGTTTCAAGGCGGTTCCCGGTCACGCGATCGGTTCCCTCATTAGTGCCCCTATTTTTCAGCCCGGCGGCGAAGCCCTCGGTGTGCTGAATGTTTCCCATCCCCACGCATGTTTTTTCACGGAATGGCATGAGCGGCTTCTGGTCGTCTACTGCAACTGTCTCGGCCAGCTGATCATCAATCACCGCCTGGTGTCCGACATGGACCGGGAAATTGAAAAGAGAACCAGCCTGCTGATGCGAACCCTCGAAGAGGTGCAATCGGCGGAGAAGGGCCTCCGGGAAAGTGAAGAGCAGCTGAACCTTGTTCTGGAGGGGAGCAACGACGGGTTCTGGGACTGGTCACTTGTAACTGGTGAGGTCAAACTGAGTCATCGCTGGGCCGAGATCCTCGGTTATACTCTTTCCGAGGTAATCCGCTGTTTTCAGGACGGTTTCCAGCTGATCCACCCGGAGGATGCTTTTGGCGTCCGTACCAAAATAGCGATGCATCTGCTTGGTTCCGTTCCTCACTATTCCATCGAGTACCGGATGCGGACACGCACTGGCGGGTGGAAATGGATTCTTGATCGCGGCAAGGTCGTGGAATGGGATGAGTCGGGCAAACCGCTCCGCATGACCGGGACAACCACTGACGTCAGCGATCGCAGGTGGGCGGAGGAGGAAAAGCGCCGCCTGGAAAATCAGCTGAATCACTCCCAGAAAATGGAGGCGATCGGGCAGCTCGCCGGGGGCGTGGCTCATGAATTCAACAATATCATGACGGCCATCATCGGTTATGGCCACCTCATGGTGATGAAGACCGAGGAGCATAGTCCCTTGCGGCATTTCGCCGCCCAGATTCTTACCTCGGCGGAGCGAGCCTCGGGACTGACCCGGAGTCTCCTGACCTTCAGCCGTAAACAGATCTCGAATCCGCATCAGGTGAATGTCAACGAAGCCATCGAGAAAATGGGTAAGTTGATGTCCCGGTTGATCAGGGAGGATATTGAATTCAGGACGGAGCTTGCCGACCGGCCGCTGATCATCCTGGCCGATGATGGTCAACTTGAACAGGTTCTGATGAATCTCGTCACCAATGCCCGTGATGCCATGCCATCCGGGGGGTTGGTCTTTATCAGCACGGGGCTGGAAGAGCTGGACGTGGAAGCCGCTCAATCTTTCGGCTCCGAACAGAGCAGGACTTATGTCCGCATCTCGGTGACGGACACCGGAACCGGCATGGATGAAAATACCCGGGAAAAAATCTTCGAACCTTTCTTCACGACAAAGGAACCGGGTAAGGGGACCGGTCTCGGGCTCGCCATCGTCTACGGGATCATCAAGCAGCAGAACGGCTGTATCCGGGTTTCCAGCAGGCCGGGAGAAGGGACTGACGTCTCCCTCTACTTTCCGCTGGTGCCGGGAGAGGGGACGCGGAGCGATGCAACCTGCTCCTGCCCGATGAAAACCGGGACGGAAACCATTCTGATTGCCGAGGATGATGACGATTTGCGCAGGCTGAACAGGGAACTTTTCGAGGAGTGCGGATATAGCGTAATCGAGGCCGCAAACGGCAGGGAGGCACAGGAGCTTTTTCAAGAATATCAGGAAGTGATCGATCTGCTGGTGTTGGACGTGATCATGCCGAAGATGAATGGCAAGGAAGCTTTTGCGGGAATCCGGGCCATCCGGCCCGGCATCAGGGTCCTTTTTACCAGCGGCTATACCGGCGAGATCCTCAACGGCTCCAGCGGAATTGGCAGCGAATATGATTTCATCGCTAAGCCACAGCCTCCGGAAGAGCTCATGGCAAAGATACGGGAAATCCTCGACCGGACCAGGAACTGAAAATAACCGTCACTTCGCCGTTTTTATTACCTTTCCGGCGCTTCTTCCAACCCGAGGAAGGCCATCAGCCTCTTGTACGAGGAGTTCGCAACCTGTTCGCCGCGAATCCCCGCCTTTTCGAGAACCGCAAGCGCATTGCCGAATTCGCCCACGCCTTGGGCGATATGCGCATCACTCCCCACCACAACCATTGCCCCGGCACGCGCAATCAACAGCGCCAGTTGTTCGCAATAGGGTCTGCTGCCAGACCGGCTCAGGGCAAAGGAAGAGTTGTTGATCTCCAGTGCCGTTCCGGTTTCGACTGCTCCCTGAACGAGCTTTTCGAGGTGGACCGGAAAGGCCGGGTTACCGGAATGGGCAATGGCGTTGATGCGTGGATTCCGCATAGCCCGGAGAACCGCTTCGGTATTATTGTCAATGCCCTGATCATTGAAACCGCAATCCTCATGAAAGGCGGCCATGGCAAAATCGAGCCGGGCCAGGTAGCTGTCCGGCATATCCAGGGAGCCTTCGCGGTCAATGATATTTGCCTCGACGCCGCGCAGGATCCGGACTCCGGCAATCCAGGCGGGAATGAAGCGCATGGCGCCGAAATGATAGAGGTGCGGGCCGCCCGGCAGGGCCGGTCCGTGATCGGTCAGGGCAAGGGCCTGCAGACCTTTGCGGCACGCCTCCTGGGCCATCTCGTTGACAGTGGAGTAGGCATGGCCAGAGGCCACGGTGTGTGTGTGGAGATCGGCAATGATTTTCATAGGGCCATGATTCCACAGCCTGCGGGAAAAGTCAACGCACGGCGGCGGGATTCACCTTGCAATGCAGTGAAAATGCGCTTATTTGTAGGAAGCGAACAAGCACGCTGAGCAGTAGATTTCCGATTCGAGGTGGCTTTCATGACCGGCTGGTTTTCTTTTGCACTGGCCGCTCTGCTGTTGATGGGCGTCCAGCGTTTTTTTTATAAAGTTGCCGCGGAAAAATCCTGCGATACTACCATGACCACCCTGTCCTTCATGGCCACGGTCACCGTCATCAGTGCCGCGGTTTTTTTTCTGAGGGGTGCGGCTGTTCCGGATCTTCCCTTCCTGCTGCTGATCGGCCTTGCCAACAGCCTGGCATTTCTCCTGGCCACGGTTACTCACATTGAAGCCCTGAAAACCATCCCTGCCCGCATCGCTTACCCGCTTATCAGACTTGATGCGGTTCTCGTGGTGGTGATTTCATTCCTCTTTTTCCATGAGCAGGTCAGTGGCAGTCAGCAGCTTGGCCTGGTTCTGGCGCTGGCCGCGGTACTCGTTATTGCCCGCGAACGGGGGGGGGATGGTAAGACTTCCTGGAAATCGTCTCGGGGTTTGCTGTTCGTGGCCGCGGCAATCCTGGCCGGTGCAGGGGCGGCCGTTTCCAGTCGCTATGCCGCCCTCGGGACCGACAAGGTCGCCTTCATGGCGGTGTCCTATGGCCTTTCCACCCTGTTTGCCGCCGGGTTGGGCGAGCCGGCGAGACGGCGGGGGCAGGTCGCGGCCGGACGCGCTACCGCTCTGCGCATCGGCTGCACCATGGGAATTCTCAATGTGGTGGGCTACTATGCGTACCTGGAGGCCCTTTCACGGGGGCCCCTGTCCCTAGTGACGGTCATCACCAGCATGCACTTCGTGGTCGCTGTGGTCCTGTCGATTATCCTTTACCGGGAGCGTCCGACAGTTCTCGGCATTAGCGGTATAGTCCTTACCGTTGTTTCCCTGGTCCTGCTCCGGGCGTAATTCCAATTCCATATCAAGTCCCTCTCTGCGTTGGTTCGTTTCGGCTGCTCAACGTCCTCTTCAGTAAGCTTGCAGCCTCAATCCTCGCCGCCTTGAGATCATCCTTGATCTGGAGTAGGTATAATTCTATCAGAAGAGCAGGCACCTCGCTGTACTTGCAATGACTCTAATCCATGGGAAAATTGGCAGGGGGAGAATTTGTGCCGAATTCAGATAATTCACGACTAACTATTGCCCTTGCCCAGATGGGGGTCGCGTGTCGCCGACCCCAAGAGAATCTGGACAAGGCTGAAACGCTGATCGCCGAGGCGGTGCGGCGGGGGAGCGACCTGGTCTGCTTTCCTGAGATGTGGACCACCGGCTTTGACTGGTCCTACCTTGCGGAAAAGTCGCGGGAGCACGAAGAGGTAATCGAGCAGGTGGCGGAACTGGCGCGGCGCCATCGCATCTGGATCAATGGTTCCCTGCCGATGGTGACCGACGATGGCCGGATCGCCAATACCTCGATCCTCTTTAGCGCCGAAGGCAAGCGGGCAGGGGTCTATCGGAAGGTGCACCTGTTCAGTCTGCTGCACGAAGACCGGCACCTGGCGGCCGGGGATTCGCTGACCGTGGTGCACACTCCCTGGGGAAAGATCGGCCTCTCCGTTTGCTACGATCTTCGCTTTCCCGAGCTGTTTCGCAGCTATGCGCTCCAGGGCGTTCGACTGGTGCTTGCTCCGGCGGCCTTTCCCGATCCGCGGCGCGATCACTGGCAGGTGCTGTCACGGGCCCGGGCCATTGAGAATCAGATGTTTCTGGCCGGTGTCAACCGGGTCGGGAACGAGGATTTCGGCCCGGCCGGGGTGGTCCGGTATTTCGGCACGTCCCTACTGGTCGATCCCTGGGGAAAACTGGTGTTGGAGGCGGGTGAAACGGAAGATGAACTCCTTACCGCCAGTATTGATCTGCGTGAGGTAGATGAACTGCGTTCGCGGATGCGGGTACTTGCTGACCGGCGGCCCGAACTCTATGAACTGTCCTGAAAATCAAGGTAGTTCGCAGGTGTGGCACGGCCCGGATTTCTTAGGTGAGAAAGCGGGCCCGTCCTATACCATGTTTACAGCGCCGAATTCGCCGCCTGATCCGGAAGATACTGCTCGAACTGTTTCTTTTCCTGGGCACAGCGGTAGGCTTCTTCCGGCGCGACCCGTTTGGTTTTCAAAAGGTCGATCAGGTGCTGGTCCATGAGCTGCATGCCGTCCTTTTTGGCGGTCTGGATGATGGAGGGGATCTGAAAGGTTTTCCCTTCGCGGATCAGGTTTGCGACTGCCGGGGTTCCGACCATGATTTCCATCGCGGCTACCCTTCCTTTGCCATCGACGGTCTTCAGCAGTTGCTGGCAGACAACGCCCTTGAGCGATTCTGACAACATCGTCCGGATCTGTTCCTGACCATCCCGGGGAAAGGCATCAATGATCCGGTCGATGGTCTTTGACGCTGAGTTGGTGTGAAGGGTGCCGAACACCAGGTGACCTGTTTCGGCGGCGGTCATGGCGAGGCTGATGGTTTCCAGGTCACGCATCTCGCCGACCAGTATTACATCCGGGTCTTCGCGCAGTGCTGCCCGGAGTGCCGCGGTAAAGCTCTCCGAATGTTCGCCGATTTGCCGTTGGTTCAGCAGAGACTCCTTGTTTTCATGGATGAACTCGAGAGGATCCTCCAGCGTCAGGATGTGCTCTTTCCGGGTGGAATTGATCAGATCGATCATGGCGGCCAGGGTGGTGGACTTTCCCGAACCGGTCGGGCCGGTCACGAGCACCAGCCCTTTCTTCAGCAGGGTCATCTTCCGGACGCCTTCCGGAAGATTGAGATCATCGGCGGTCAGGATCTTGCTCGGGATGATGCGGAAGACCGCGCCGATCCCCTTGTGCTGCATGAAAATGTTGCCACGGAAGCGGGCCATGCCCGGGATGGCATAGGCAAAATCCAGATCCTTTTTTGCCTCGAAATCGTTGCGCTGTTTTTCAGTGAGGATTTCATACAGGATAACCTTCAACTCTTCATGGGAGAGTGATTTGAAGTTAAGGCGGACCATCTCGCCATGCAGGCGGAAAATGGGGGGCGAACCGGTGCTCAGGTGCAGGTCGGAAGCCTTTTGTTCTTGCATCATTTTGAAAAGTGCGTCTATTCGTGCCATGGATTATTTCTCCGTTACCTTTCGTCCTGTTACCGGGGCAGCGCGGCCTGATATTCTTCCAGGGAGATTTCCCCGCCGCGAAGCAAGTCGTCCAGTTTCTCGGGTATGCCGCGAAATCCCTTCTTCTCCAGGTGGGAGAAGAGATCAGCGCTCTCCCTGGCCGTGGCCAGCAACTCCCGCAAAGCCGGATCAAAGGGCAGTACATCCAGCAGAAATTTCTTTCCGCCAAATCCTGAATAACGGCAGGCCGGGCAGCCCTGAGCATGAAAATCCGCTCCGGAGCCAGGCTGACCCTGACCAGATACCGCGTTGCTTGAATTATTGCGGCAGGTCTCGCAGAGGGTCTTGACGCTGGTGAAAGAGACGATTCCCCTGATCCCCGCGGGAAGTGCCCGGTTAACCCGGAGTTGCTGGATGAGCTGGTCAAAGGCCCCGCCAAGCCCGTCACGTGAAATCCCGGCAACCACGAGAGTACCCTGCATTGCCGTTTTCCAGGCCGTGAGGAAAGCATGGTTAGTCGATGCATCGTCAACGACCAGGAGATTTGGCGCATGGTCGCGAAGGGCGGCGAGCGCCGTTTCAAGCTCTTCCTGCGCTTCAGGCTGAAGAGGAATACGGGGGTACGTTAACGTGCCTTTGCCGATGCCATTTCCCAGAAGTACGACATTCCTGCCCGCCGTATCGATTTCCTGCAGGAACAGATCGAGTAAGCGGTCGCGCTCGCCGCGGTTCCAGGATACAAAAAGGACCAGTCCTGCTCCGGGGGCTCCCAGTGACCGGAAACTCCCGGCCGTGTCCGGATCAAGCCCCATTTCCTCGAGTCCGGACGGAAAGGTCAGGTCCGGACGGATACTGATGGTGATAATCTCTCCTTCAACCGCTCGCACCAGTGAAGCCTGGAGGG
>JAJZQA010000054.1 GCA_021810985.1 Deltaproteobacteria bacterium | reverse complement strand
TAATGTTGCGCTGTTTTTCCTCGCATTTTTGCCCCAATTTGTCTCACCCGGTTCCGAAGGTGCATCCCTGCAGATGTTTTTACTTGGCTTACTCTTTATGGTTCAAGCGGTCGTGGTCTTCAGTATCATCGGCTGGCTTTCCGGAAGCGTGGGGCATCTTATTCTGAAGAGGCCGCGTATTGCCCGTTGGTTTGGGTGGCTCACGGCCGGGGTTTTTGCCTCCCTTGGCATTCGTCTGGCGCTGGCGGAGCGCTGAGAGCTGGAGCATCGTAAGGCTGGAGTGATCTGCTGAAAAAGAAAAAGGAGCGATATTTCGCTCCTTTTCTTGCGTCAGCACCGTTGCTGCTGCTTCCCCTTGGCATCAGGGGGCCGGCGCGGGTTCTTCGCTCTTGGCTTCCTGAAAATGGAGGACCTGATCCTTTTCCGCCAAAGGCGTCCGATAGAGGCCTTCCTGGTAGAGGCATTTTACCGGGCAGGCATCGACGCAGATTCCGCAATAGACGCAGGAGAACGGGTCAACCCCCCAGGACTTCGCTTGCTTGTCCACCGCGATACTCTGTGAAGGGCAGCGCATTTTGCAGACCCCGCAGAGGATGCATTTTTCCATCTCGATCTTCAATTCGCCTTTCACGTCCTTGAAAGTTTCTCGCTTCTTGAATGGATAGAGCCGTGTCGCGTATTTTGTCATCAGGTTCTTTAAAACGTTTTTCGTCATGAACATGGCATTGTCTCCCGCTGGATTATCGTTCCGTACAGCTGATGCATGGGTCTATCGTCAGAATCAGAACCGGGACATCGGCCAGGTCGCAGCCCGGCAGCATTTCAAGAAGGGGAGGAATATTGGCAAAGGTCGGGGTGCGAATACGGACCCGATCGAGATATTTTGAGCCGGTACCCTTCAGATAGTAGAGGCACTCGCCCCGTGGTTGTTCGACCCGGGAGACCACCTCACCGTTCGGGAGTCCTTTGGCCTTGACGGCCAGTTCGCTTTGCGGAAGCTTGGCGAAGGCTTCTCGAATCAGGTCGATTGCCTGAAAGACTTCATTAAAGCGGCAGACGGTTCGGGCATAGCAGTCGCCATCCGTTTCCACCACCGGCTCGAAGTTCAGTTCCGAGTAGGCGGCATAGCCGGTCTGACGCATGTCCTGGGCAATGCCGCTGGCGCGCAGGGTCGGTCCGGCCGCGCCCATTTCATAGGCTTTTTCCTTTGACAGGACACCGATGCCGACCGTACGTCTTTTCACGGTAAAATCGTCCATGATCGTGGACTTGAGTTGGAGCACCTCCCTCTCGACAATTTTCATGGTGTCGAGAATCCATTTCTCCATCTCGGCGTCGATGTCCCGCTTGACGCCGCCGACGCAATTGACGGAAACAATGACCCGGTTGCCGGAGGTTGCCTCTTGCAGATCCATGATCCGTTCCCGAATTCGCCAGAATTGCATGAACAGGCTTTCAAAGCCGAAGGCGTCGGCAAAAAGGCCGAGCCAGAGCAGGTGGCTGTGCATCCTGTGCATCTCCGCCCAGATGACGCGGAGAAATTTCGCCCGGGGCGGGACTTCCACATTCATCAGGGCCTCGATACCCTGACAGTAGCACATGGCATGCAGGGTGCTGCAGATCCCGCAGACCCTTTCCACGATCTGGATCATTTGGGTATGGTCGCGGATTTCCGCCAGTTTTTCCAAACCCCGATGAACATAGCCGAGTTTTGGAATGGCCTCCTTGACGATTTCGTCTTCTACGGTAAGGGTCAAGTGCAGCGGTTCGGGTAGGACCGGGTGCTGCGGACCGAAAGGTATTACTGTTCGTGCCATATTGTCTCTGCCTCCTCGTGCAGGTATATGCTTTTCCCATTTCCGGCCGGTTTTCAGAGCCGGCTTCAGACTCTGTTGATGCCAATCTTGCAGAACGGGGTTTTTTGAACCTCTTCGTCCAGATAAAGCATCCCCTGGAAGTCGAGGGAGAGGCCGTCGAACTCCACGCCGAAATGTTCCTTGATCTCGTTTTCAATGAGAACGGCACTGGCATAGACGGAACAAATACTCGGAATCTTCGTACCTTTCGGTACCTCGACCTTCAGGTTGATCAGTTGCAGGTCTTTATCCAGATGGTAGAGAACACAGATTCTGTCACCGAGGTCCGTTGATGACATGGTGACAAAGCGGAAGCCCTCGTCCTTCAGGATCCTCGTCTGGGTGATAATCCTGTCCGGCGTAAGCTCCGGGGTATTCTCCTCGTTTATCACTACCACACAGTCTTTCATGGATTAGGTCTCCTCCTCTTGCTATCTGCTTTTGATGAAATTCTGGGTGTTCTCCAACCGTTCGAAGATGCCCTGATCGACCTTTTTGCCCTTTTCCGCGAGTTTGCCCAGGGCAATGACCACGCCGTCAATGATCGCTTCGGGCTTGGCCGCGCAACCGGAAACATAGGCGTCAACCGGAATGATCTTGTCCACGCCGCCAACGACGTTGTAGGCCTCCCGGAAGATTCCGCCGGTGGTGCCGCAGGCGCCGACGGCAACCACGACCTTCGGCTCGGGCATCTGATCGTAGACATTTTTCAGGGCTTTCTTGTTTCGGTGATTCACGGTTCCGGTAACGACCAGAATATCGGCGTGCTTCGGATTTCCCACGTTGAGAATGCCGAATCGTTCGATGTCGTACACCGGGGTGAGGCAGGCCAGCACCTCGATGTCGCAGCCATTGCAGCTGCCGCAATCGAAGTGTATCAGCCAGGGAGATTTTACTCTCGATGTATTGATAAGTCTTTTCATGGTCAGGTAACCTTTCTTAAGAGACTCGGTCGAGACGTTTCAGCCGTACGCCGCAGCGTCCCGTTTCAGACCTGTCGCATCGATTCTGAAGTATCCAGGGCGCAAGGATTGCGTCCGTTACTTGATTTTTTCAAAAATCCAGAAGTAATTGGCAAAGGACATGATCAGTCCCCCGGTCCAGGCGTGGGGGAGCATCCAGCGCCAGGTAAGACGCGCGCAGACATTGTCCACGAGAACCTCGCCGAAATAGGTTGCCACGACCAGGACCGCCATCCAGAGGAAGCTGGTGTGCCAGAAAAGGGCGCAGAGGCCGAGCAGAAAAACGGTTTCAAACCAGTGGGAGATCTCGATGATCCCCAGGTAGGGTCCGGAATACTCGGTGAGAACACCCTTGACGATTTCCTGGTGGGCATGGTGGGAGGTGGCAATGTCAAAGGGAGATTTTTTCAGTTTGATAACCAGGGCATAGCCCATGACCACAAAGAGCAGCGGCAGCGAGATCAGGAGCGGTTCATGGTAGGTTGCGATGATTTCGGAAATCTTGAAGCTCCCCGTTTCCAGATAAATTCCGACGAACACCAGGATCAGCAACGGCTCGTAGGTAAGCATCTGAATCAGCTCGCGTTGAGCCCCGATCTGGCTGTAAGGGGATTCCGCGGCGAGTGCCCCGATTACCAGGAAGACGCCGCCAACCGCCAGGACGAAAAAGATCAGGAGTAAATCGGATTGCAGGGCAAGCAGGACCACGGTCAGGATATTGGCGACCAGGTACATATAGGCGCAGACGATCTGCCAGTAGTTGACAATCATCTTTTCTTTGCCGAACAACTTCAGGACATCGTAGAAAGGTTGAAGGATCGGCGGACCGTAGCGGCCCTGCAGGCGGGCGGTTACCTTCCGGTCGAGGCCTGCGACCAGCCCGCCGATCAATGGCGCCAGGAAAAGTGCTGCGAGTACTGCTATGGCATCATTCATGTTCATCGTAATACCTCCCCGAACAGGACAATCAAGATGATGAGGGCGATACTATTGATCCAGTAGGAGATCTTGTCTTCGCCGATAAATTCCTGCATGTAGATGTTTGCGGCGACATAATCCTTCCAGCTGTTCAGGTGACTTCTGAACTTCGGCTGCGAAATGTCGGGGTACTGTTCACCGCACATGTAGGGCGCGCTGAAGACCCGATGATCTTTCTGTTTTGCGGCAATTACCGCGGCTAGATAGCCGATGATGGAGACGAGGAAAATCGGCAGGACATAAAAGGCGCCAACTCCGCTGGTCAGGCCCATGGGACCGGTTTCGAACGGTTTGACGAAAAGTCCCGGTTTATAGGAGGCCAGAACCGGATCGACGAGCGACGTGTATAACCAGGGAACTCCCAGGCTCAGTACGATCGCCGCGACCGCCAGGGTGACGAGAGGGACCTTGATCGAAGCCGGGTCCTTCCACTTCGACTTTGCGGAGAAGCCCTTGAAGATTGTTACGATCGGCGCGAAAAAGCCTTGGTTTTCTTCAGCTTCAAAAACCTTCAGATGCGGACCGCTGACAAAGAGGCCGGCCCAGCGGGCCCAGAACAGGACGGTTAGTCCGCTGCCCAATGCAACCATCACGACAACCCAAGGGATATGGGCGGCGGATTCGATGGCCATCCATTTGCTCATCAGGGCTCCGAAAGGCGGGAGCATCATGGTCAGGATACCGACGATCGTGATCCGCGAGACAGCCGGCATGGTGTTGTATAAGCCGCGCATATCCTCGATGTCACGGCTGCCGATGGCATGCTCGATTGTGCCGACACAGAGGAACAGCAGCCCTTTTGAGATGGCATGAAAGATGATCAGCAGCACTGCCGCAATGATGGCGGCCGGGGTGTTGATCCCGGCACAGGCGATGATCAGGCCGAGGTTGGCTATGGTGGAATAGGCGAGGATCTTCTTGCCGTTACTCATGTTTACCGCGAGGGCCGAGGCGGTCAGGAAGGTAAAGGCGCAGAACGTCGCCACCATGGTGCTGAGAAAAGTTCCCTGATACCCGGGCGCCATTCGCACGACCAGGTAGACGCCGGCTTTGACCATGGTGCTGGAATGGAGCAGGGCCGACACCGGGGTAGGCGCCACCATGGCTCCGCAGAGCCAGCTTTGAAAGGGCACCTGGGCCGCCTTGGTGAAGCCGGCGAAGCAGAGCAGGGCGAAGGGCAGCAGCAGAGCCGTGGTCAGGCCGGGTCCGTGGTTGATCAGCGCCTGCAGGGACAGGTATTCCATCGATTGGGTGTTATAGAAGATGAAAATAATTGCCGCGACAAAGGCGACACCACCGGTCATGTTCATCCAGAGTGCTCTGGTGGCATTTCTGATGGCGATCTCGGTTTTATCATGGCCGATCAGCATAAAGGAGCAGAAGGTCGTGACTTCCCAGAAGAAGTAGAGCCAGAGCAGGTTGTTTGAAAAGACCAGGCCGTTCATGGCGCCGAGAAACAGTACCAGGAAAAAGAAGAATCTTGGTTGGCGCGACTTTTTCAGGTGCAGATGATGTTCATGCTCCTCCATGTAGCGGATACCGAAAATGCAGATCAGGGAGCCGACAATGGAGATGATCAGGTTCATGATAAGGGCGAGGTTGTCGATGTAAAAAGCGGGCGTCACTTCTACGTGAGGCGCCATTTTCAGCTCGAAATAGGCCAGGGGAACTATTTGCAGGAGTGTCAGGAGAATGACCAGGGGGTTGCCGAGCTTGAAGGCGATTCCCAGGATTATGAACAAGAGCGCAAAATCGGCGAAGGTAATCAGGGAATTGACGTTGAGGCCGAGAAGTGATCCGGGCGTGTAGAGATACGGTCCGTGGAGATTCTGAAAAAGCAAAAGAGAGCTCAGCGTCAGCAGGACCCCTGTTGTTACGATAATAGCTGCCCTGCCGCGAGGGTTTTTGGTAAGAAAGCAGAGTATAGCGCCAATAAAAGGCAGTAAGACACTGATGCCGATCAATGCGTCTACCATCTGGAACCTCCCTTCGTCAGAACAGTCAGCATTTCTGTGATACTCCGTGCCATGACGTCTCCTTTCTACTACGTATGAGTCCGAAAACGAAAGAATATGTACTTGGTGGTTTGCCGGTACTGTATTACAGTCAAGCTAAAATTGATATCCCATCATTTCGACGGCATCCAGCAAGAAAAGATATAAACCAACCAAGGCGAAACCCGTGCAGCGAACCGGCAGTGCACGGGTCTCTGGGGAGAGAACAAACGTAAAGGCCGGAACCACAGGTAACAATCTGTGAAACCGGCCTTTCAGGTGTAGCTTCAGAGTTTCAGGCGGTTGCTGGGCCGGCCTGCTGAAGCAGCGCGTAATGCTGTTCCGGGCAGACGATACCACGGGGTTTTCCTCGTGCTTTCCTTGAAAGTCTGAAGACTGGTATCTTCACACTGAATAACCGGAACTCAACTTAACGGTATCCACATGCTTTTAGCGGTACCGATGAAAGTGTTGTAGGAATGGAGCATGCCGAAATTGGAGCACGTTACCGAATATCCTTCGATGTCGCGGAGATTGGCTAATTCTTCCTTGATTTCATCGACCATAACGACGCTTGATTTCTTTTCGGAGTGGACTTTGTTGATGACATGAGCTTGGTCCTCTTCGGTCAGGAAAGAGTACATGGGAACCAACGCGTGTTTGTCGATAATTTCAATAAGGTCTTCCGGAAAAATGTCTTTTTGCGATTGTACTTCAATATCAACATTGCTTAACTGGCCAAACAATCCCCCGGGTTTGTCAACATCGGAAGCCGGATAGCTGGTGATGCAGGGGACGGTAATTTTCATGGATGTCTTTGGTTTTAGATCACTTTTTGAAACACTTGCCGAAAAAGTGCACATATACCTGACCAGACAAGGGTCATTGCTTACCGGTGTGCGCTTCTCGATGAAAAATGGATAGCTGAAGTCCACTTTCACCTTTGTTGCATTCAATTCTTTCATGTAGTCAAGAATGTTCCCCTTGAGACTTTCCGTTCCAAGGCTCTCGCGATGCTGATGAACAATCTGGATAAACTTGTCGATCCAACGTGCTTCAAACTCATGCATTATTCGAGCAGCAATGGAAATTTTGGCGATGGTATGTTGTCCGTTTTCATTGTCCCGTGACAGGACTTTCATTGGAAAGGGCAACTCCGACATGCCGACATCCTGCATAAATCTTTTTTCGTCTTTCATACGATCCTCCTTACGGTTGCCAGTAGTTCCACAAAAATAAGATTCAGAATTCATCCCCACACCAATGAAACCAAACCTTATTTGCAGACAATGAGCCGGGGTGTTGCGCGGTGTGTAAAATTTTTGTAAAAATAAAACCTTCTTTATTTAAACTATATTTAAGGGGTAAGTCAAGTAACTTTTTACTCAAGCTAAATAATTTTTACATTAATTAAACCATGGCGTTGTATGAGAAAATGCAAAAAAAAGCCCCGACTCTCCAGGAGGAAAGTCGGGGCTTTGAAAAACACCACAGAAAACTATGTAGAGATTATTCGTCTCTCTCGTAATCAACGATACGCTTCGCAACAGTCTTGATGCTCAGCAGGTCTTTATAGTTAATGTTGTTGCCGAGGTAGTTGCCGCCGTCGGTACCGCAACCGAGGGTCAGTGAAGGAGGCAGCTGATTGTAGATCAAGCCAACGCTGCCGTGTACTGCCGGCTGATTGAGGAGCAGACGGTTTGCCGGAATTTCCAGGGCGAACTTGTCCAGAACCTGCTGATCCTGTGCGTGAACAACGGCGGTGTGGCCTGCGCCGCCCCACAGAAGCTGGCTTTTTGCAGCCTGAATTGCTTCGTCAGTGCTGTTGAAGCTGATGTAGCCGAGAACCGGGGAAAGCTTCTCATGGCTGAACCAGTCTTCGGGACCGATGGTGGTCAGGGGCACGAGCAGCAGCTTGGCATCAGCAGGAATCTCGAAGCCGGCAAGCTTGGCGATTGCCTGCGGTGACTTGCCAACGATAGCCATTGCCGGAACGCCTCTTTCCTTGTCAAACATGACTTTTTCGAGCTTGGCCTTTTCTTCTTCGTTTACGAGGTATGCGCCTCTTTCAACCATCAGCTTGACGGCCTTGTCGCATACTGCCTTGTCGTCAAAGATCATCGACTGGTCGGAAGAGCAGATGGTGCCGTTGTCGAAGGTCTTGGAAGCGATAACGTTATTGACCGCAACGCTCAGGTTGGCGGACTTGGAAACGAATACCGGAGTGTTGCCCGGGCCGACGCCGATTGCAGGGTGGCCGGAGCTGTATGCGGCCTTGACCATGGCGCCGCCGCCGGTGGCCAGAACCAGGTTTACACCCGGGTGTTTCATCAGCAGGCCGGTACCTTCGATTGAAGGCTCTTCAATCCACTGGATGCAGTTTGCCGGTGCACCGGCGCTCACAGCCGCATCGAGCATGAGCTGTGCAGCATAAGCGCTGCACTTCTGTGCGCGGGGGTGGAAGGCGAAGATGATGACGTTACGGGACTTGAGAGCAATCAGGGACTTGAACATGACGGTGGAGGTCGGGTTCGTCGTCGGAGTTGCGGCTGCAAGCACACCGAAAGGCTCAGCGATGTAGGTAACGCCGTCTTTCTCTTCGATCACGCCAACGGATTTTTTGTCTTTGAAATATTCGTAGACGATGTGGGCGCCAAGGTGATTCTTGATAGCTTTGTGGTCCGCCCGGCCGATACCGGTTTCTTCAACGGCCATTTCGCCGAGCATTACTTCGTTGGCAACGCTGGCTGCGTCCATCGCCGCACAGACCTTGTCAACCTGCTCCTGGGTGAAACCCTTCATGATGTCAGCTGCTTTCCGTGCGTTTGCTACCAGCTGATCAATCTGCTGAACTACATCTGCCATGACATACCTCCATTAATTTAGTGTTTACCGAATTGCCCATCGCATCACAATTCAGCACCTATGGAAAGCCTTTGAGACAAGTGCGATGCCAATGTAAGTAAAACTATATTTCTGTGAATTGAAGACGGCTTGGAATTGGATTCTTCAAGTCGCGAGACGCAACCGGACAAACCCCGGTAAACGCAACGAAAATAATACACATTGCCTTTAATTTTGTCAAACACAATATTCGGCGGGAAATCGTCTAACCCACTGTATTCCTGAATTTTAGTCATACTTAAAAATGCCGCGGCGCCTTTTGGGGAAACGGCTGTCAGGGACGATCAGCTTGGGCTGATTTTCGGAATATTTTTTCGCTATCGAGGCTTGAAAAAAACCGACCATCTTCGCAAAAATTCATCCAGCGGATTTTCCGGTTCCCTCCCTTGTGCGTGAATGATCAAAACACTGTTATTTGTCGCGCTGTGCGGAACTGTCCGTTTCGAACCATGCTTCGCGGAACTTCCGGATGAAGGCTGACATCGGAATATTGAGTCCTTCGTCCGCGCTTAGGCAGCAAGCCGAGCAAGCCGACGAGACGAAATGGGGCCAGGCATGAATCTAAGCTCTCTGGAAATGCAGACAGTCTCTTTCACGGGGGAAGGCACTTCCGATGTGGTAAAAAAGTGTGTAGATACGGCTTATTATGGACACGAAAGTAAGGGATTGTGCTATTCTGAACTGCAAGGAAGAGCGTAGTATTTCTTTCGATATCATTCCGGGAGCTGCCACAGTTTGTCAGGGACGGTGGCGGCAACGGCCGGTAGGAGCCGGCCGCGGAGAATTTACACAAGAAAAGCATGGAGCTGAGCAATGCAAGAAGACAGTTTTGTCGAAAATCCGCATCACCTGCGACTGCCGCAAATCGGCATGCAAAAGGCTGCCTGGTTCCGGAATATGTATCATTTTCTCGTAGCTGGCGTACTTTGCCTTGCTCTGTTCATGACGGGCATCTTCTCTTTTCCCGTGCCAGCGGCGGCGCTGGAGAAGAAAAACGTACTCATTCTCAATTCCTACCACCAGGGTTTCAAGTGGACGGACGATATCTCTCGCGGCATGCTTGCGGCCCTGGAGCCTGTTCGCTCCGGCAGCAGAATGTATCCGGAGTACCTGGATACCAAGTGGGAACATGGCACTCCCTATTTTACGGAACTCGCGCGGTTTCTACGGATCAAGTATGCCAAGATCCCGATTGATTTGATCCTTTGCGCCGACAATGACGCACTCGACTTTCTGCTCGTGTACCGCGATGAGGTCTTCGGCAAGATTCCGGTGGTCTTCTGTGGAGCCAATTACTTCAAGTCTGGTGATCTGAAAGGGAGGTCTTTCTATACCGGGGTCAGCGAAAACGCGGAGTTGAAGGACAGTCTTGATGTCGCCCTCACGTTGCATCCGGGCACGAAACAGATCTTTGTCATCAACGATTACGGGACTCCCGGCAGGAAGGTTCTCGCTGAATTGAAGAATCTGCTGCCCTTGTACCAAAACAAGGTGGTCTTTACCTTCGAGAACAGCAGTGATCTTGAAGAAGTTGCGGCGAATGTTGCGAAACTGCCCCCGGATTCGCTGATTTTTTATACCTTTTTTTATGGAAATCCGGACGCCAAATTTCATGAAAACAGTGAGAGCATTAGCCTCATCAGCGAACATGCGCGGGTTCCTGTCTACGGCGCTTGGGACTTCAACCTGGGCTACGGCAGATAGTGTCAAAAGTT
>JAJZQA010000053.1 GCA_021810985.1 Deltaproteobacteria bacterium | reverse complement strand
TGCGCATCTTACCAGCGGACCGTCGCTGGACGGTCAGCTAACGGCCATTGTTGCCGACCTGGCGAAAGCAGTGTCAGGTCTGTCCCCCGGCATCTCGGCCAAGCTCCGCTCACTCTCGCCAACCGGCAAGATTTCAGCGAACGTCCACCTTGCGGGTGAGGTCAAAACACCCCTTGCCCTGCTTAAGAACGGTGAGGTGCAACTGGAGGGAATTACGTTGGCGGCAGGTGGCCGGAACCCGGTGATTTCCGGGACAGTTGCGCTTGTCGATCGGACGCTTTCTTCGCGTAACCTGGTTGTGGTCCTGGGAAAAAACCGGCTGGATCTGCTGCTGAAGACCTCTCCCCTGGACAGAAAGCCGCTTGCCCTTGAACTCAATGCCAAGAGCGAGGCGCTCGATATCGATGCTCTGACGACAGCGAAAAAAGCACAGGCAGCTTCCTCGCCCGCGAAGCCAGGCGCTGACGCAGCGGGGGCGGGTCCGCTGAAACTGCCGCTTACCCTGAGCGGAGCGGTCACCGCAAAAGCGGTAACTTTCAAAGGCCTGGCCGTGTCCGGGCTTTCACTCCGCTACCGGCTCGCAGACAATATTCTCACCGTTGAAAATCTGAAGGGCGGCATTGCCGGTGGATCCTTTCTAGATTCCGCTACGGTCAATCTCGGGACCCGCGGTTTTACCTACACCACCAGTCTCTCCCTGCACAACGTCCAGGCCGAAAAGATCGTTGCCGCATTCGCACCCAAGGCAGCCGGAAGCATCTCCGGTGTTCTGTCGGCCAAAGCCGCTCTCTCGGGCAGCGGCACCACTCCTGTCGCCCTGAAGCGGAACCTCACCGGCAGCGGCTCTTTCGAAATGAAAAACGGTAAACTGACCGGCAGTGGTTTCATGAGCGAACTGGCCGGTTTCCTCGGCAGCCCGGAGCTGCGAGTCGTCCGCTTCAGCTCATTCGCCGGGACCTATCGCATTACAGGCGGGCAGGTTTATCTGGATTCCGCACTGGACGGTTCCGACATCCGCATGAAACCGCGGGGCCGGATCGGCTTCGATAAAAGCCTCGACCTGGACATCGACACCCTGGTCGCCCCGCGCATCACCGGCACGGTGGCACGTGGCACGGTGGGGAGTTTCGTCACCAACGATCAGGGGTGGGCTGAAATCCCCCTGAAGGCGACCGGGACGGTCGGCAAGCCACGCTTTTCCCTGAGCAGCAAAAAGTTGGGCCGCCGTATCGGTGAAAAACTCGGAGAAACCCTCTTGAAAAAACTGGACAAGGGGACTGGAACGGAGTCGCAGGGAGGGCAGGATCTGGGCACGACAATTCGTGGAATTTTCGGCAGGTAGGAGCCTATTTCCGGTTACCCGGAGCCAAAAGGAAAGACAAAGATTTCATAACCTGGAGTCTGGCTCAATGGCGTTTACGGCTCTGCGGTTTGGGCTGTTTTACGGTAGTTTTAAACTCCGGTTCGTAGCCGACAACGAATGGGGTAGTGCTCCCATTCCGCAGACTGAGGAAATGCTTATTGTCTTTGTCAAAGGGGCAGATCGGCATGGCGCAGGGTTCAAAGCCGAATTTTGCATAAAAGCCGGGCGCGCCAAGCACAAACAGCGGCTGGCTTTTGACCGCTTCCTGCCGCAAGGCGAACCTCAGCAATTCCGAGCCCACCCCCTGCCGTTGAAAGTCCGGCATCACGGCCATGGGCGCCAGGTGCAGGCCGCAGACTTCATGGCCGTGATAGGCGTTGGTGAAGGCCAGGTAGGCGATGACCTTGTTGGTATGGATGCAGACCCATTCGTGGGCCGGTTTACCATGTTCGTGGAGTTTCTGAACCAATTCCGCTTCGTAGTCACTGCCGGGAAAAGCGCGGTGCAAAAGCGCATAAACTTTGGCGCGGGTCTCTTCCGTTACTTTTTGAATTTTCATGGTTATCGTTCCTGTTGTCTAATCCTAGGTAGTTTTCATCCGGTAAGTGCCAGTTTGGGACGGATCGGAACTTCCCCAAAGCCCTCGCAATCGGACGCCGGACTGCTACGACAGATGAGGTTTTGCCCCGGAAACAGGCGTGTTCCCTTGGTTCTACAGCCGGTCCGCACGAGAGGCTTCGTGAAAGCCCCGCCCCGTCCCTTGTGATTCCTCTTGGCGTTTCCGGTTGAAACCAGGCAACTAATAGAGCCTCAGTTGGCCATCCTCGTCGGCCTCGAATTCTCTCATCTCCCCGGGCGGAAGCGGCATTTTCAGGGCAGGTGGAGCAGGCACAGGGATAGGCTTTTCTTCCTTGTTCGATTCCTCGGTCCGAACCGCCGCTGCTGCCCGTATCCCGTCCGCTGCCGCCCGTTTTGCCAGTCTGTCGCAGCGCTCGTTGAAGGGGTGTCCGGCATGGCCCCGCAGCCATTCCCAGCTGACCTTGTGTTTGGCGGCCAGGGAAACAAGCTCCTGCCAGAGGTCCTGGTTGACCAGCGCGCCCGGGGTATACAGCCGGCCTTTGCGGATCCAGCCCTGAACCCATTGGCTCATGCCCCGGACCAGATATTGCGAGTCGCTGTAGACGCGCACCGTCTTCGGGCCATGCAGGGCTTCCAGCCCCCGAATTGCCGCGAGCAGTTCCATCCGCTGTGAGGTGGCCTCCGGCTCAAAACCGCTCAGCTCTTTTTCCTGCCCCCCATAGCGGAGGATCGCGCCGTAGCCGCCGGGTCCCGAGGTTTGTCCCGAGCCGTCGCAGTGGATTTCGACCACGCCCGCTGGCGGCGGGGTGAAGGCGACCGCCAAGGCTTCGAATTCCAGTTCCCGCAACAGGGGCAGCAGGTCACCGAGATTTGGCTGCTGCCGCCGCAGATCCGCCAGGGTAACGTTCAGCTCGACATCATATCTGACCGTTGCCAGGGACTTCGAGAGCAGGGCCTGATCCAGATAATTCTGCAAACTTTCCCGGCGCTTCTTGCCGTTGACCAGATCTTTCCAGCGGAAGACGCCTTCCAGGGAGCCGAATTGCTTGACCAGTTTGGCCGCGGTTTTTTCGCCGATTCCCGGAACGCCGGGGATATTGTCCGAGGTGTCGCCGGCCAGCCCCAGTACATCGGGTACCCGTTCCGGGGGGACGCCGAATCGTTCGAGGACTTCACGCGGTCCAGAACAGCTGTCTTTCATGGTATCCAGCAGCCGGATCTTCTCTCCGACAATCTGCATCAGGTCCTTGTCGCCGGTAACCACCGTTACCCGGATGCCTTCCGTGGCGACGCGTCGGGCCAGGCTGGCAATGACATCGTCCGCTTCAAAACCGGGGGCTTCCAGGGCCGGGATATTCAGTGCCTGCAGAACCTTCCTGATATACGGAACCTGTGGAACGAGATCCTCGGGCATGGCGTCGCGATTGGCTTTGTATTCGGGATAGAGTTCGCGGCGGAAGGTCTCGTCCCGCGGCCGGTCGAAGACCACGGCCAGGTACTCGGGGCTGTGCTCCTGGAGGAGGCCCAGCAGCATTCTGGTAAAGCCGAATACGGCATTGGTCGGCAGGCCGCCGGAGGTGGCGAGGTCCCGGACGCCGTAGTAGGCGCGGTAGATGTAACTGGAGCCGTCCAGCAAGAACAGTTGTGGTGATTCTTTCACAGTTTTTTCCACCATGTGCAATGTGTCTTTGAAAGCTGCTGTTTCAGTTTGAGAGAAAGGGGGACAGGCACCTGCGGAGCCAGTCCCCAAAGGTGTGACCGTCTTCCGGAGGTATCTCGTTTCAACCGAGCAGGCGAATTTTGAAAAAACGCCCTTTGATTTTATGTGCCTGCAGACGAGCCAGGGCGAGGGCGGCACTGGCTCGACGAATGGCGACGTAGGTGTGGAAATCAAAGACATCGATCTTTCCGACCTCGCTGCCCGGAATGCCCGCCTCGCCGGTGAGGGCGCCGAGGAGGTCTCCGGGGCGCAGCTTGTTTTTGCGTCCGCCATCGATGCAGAGGGTGACCATCGGCGCTTCGAGGGCCGCGGACGAGGGCATGGCCAACGATTCCAGGTCGCCACGGGGGACGGTATCCCCGAGACTCTCTTCAATTGCCGCCGTTCGCCGGTTATCCGCCGCGCTTACCAGGCTGATCGCCAGTCCTTGCTCCCCGGCGCGGCCGGTGCGGCCGATGCGGTGAATGTGCACTTCCGGGTCGCGGCTGAGTTCGTAGTTGACCACGGCGGTCAGTTCCTTGATGTCGATGCCGCGCGCGGCGACATCGGTGGCCACCAGGATGGAGACGCTTTTATTGGCAAAGCGCGCCAGCACTTGATCACGCTCACGCTGTTCCAGGTCGCCATGGATCGCCAGCGCCGAGAAGCCGCGTTCCGTCAGGGTGTCGGCCACCTCCTGGCACTCCTTCCTGGTATTGCAGAAAACCAGGGTCGATTCCGGCTGGTAATGGCCGAGAATCCGGGCGAGGGCGGCCAGCCGTTCCCTGTTTTCCACCGGAAAGAACAGTTGCCTGATCTGCCCGCCATCATGGAGGGCATCGACCTTCACCATCACCGGCTGCTGCTGCACCGTGGCGCTCATGGCGCTGATCGATTCGGGGTAGGTTGCGGAAAAGAGCAGGGTCTGCCGCTGGCTTGGAGTCGCGGCGATGATGCTGGCAAGATCCTCCTGAAAGCCCATGTCGAGCATGCGATCGGCTTCATCGAGGACCAGCATGCTCAGGGATCTCAGGTCGAGACTGCCGCGCCGCAGGTGATCGAGAATCCGGCCGGGGGTGCCGACCACGATATGGGCGCCGTGTTCGAGGGAACCGAGCTGGGGACCGAAGGGGACGCCGCCGCAGAGGGTGAGAATCTTGACATTGCCGGTGGAGCGGGCGAGTCGCCGCAACTCCTTGCCGACCTGGTCGGCGAGTTCGCGGGTCGGACACAACACCAGCCCCTGTACCCGGAAATTGGTTACTTCCAGCCGCGCCAGCAGGCCAATGCCAAAGGCGGCGGTTTTACCGCTGCCGGTCTTTGCCTGGGCGATGACATCGCTGCCCGTCAGGATCAGCGGCAGGCTGTGGGCCTGAATAGGGGTCATCTCGCTATAACCGAGAGAGACGAGGTTCCGGAGCAGTGACGTTTCTAGCGGCAGGGTGTCGAAGGCAGTTGAAATCATGGGCTGTTCACTTCCAAAGGGCGTATCCGGGTTTGGCACTTCCGGGAAAAAAGAAAGAAGCCTCCTTCTCCGTGGTCGTTCCGTGAACACGAAGAAGGGGGCTTCAAGGATGTTCCAGGAAGGATATGTCACTTGAAGGGGAAATGCAAGGATCAAGTCGTTTGGGCGGGCAGGGTCAGCTCCTCAGCGATTTGCGATACACATGACGGCCTCTCTCTATTCCGCCCGCCTGACCGCGGGTTTCATAAACAGCAGATCGAAAACCGTCACAACCACTCCTGCCAGGAAGAAGACCCCCAGAACGAGGGTGATTCCCATCCAGAGACGCATATGCCCCTGTGCGGTCATGTAACCCATGCCCAGCACCCTCTCCAGGTAGCTCTGCAGTACGCCGGCGATGCCGAAGGTGAGACCCATGAGCATCATGGCGCTGCACATGGTCCAGAACCCCAGCTTGGCTCGCGTCGGCTGGTAGACCTCAATGCCCTTCAGCTTCGGAATCGCAAAGTAAAATACCGTAAGATTGAGCAAGGCATAGGCGCCGAAAAAGGCAAGATGGCCGTGCGACACGGTGACCTGCGAGCCATGGGTGTAGTAGTTGATCTGCGGAAGGGTATGGGCAAACCCCCAAATGCCGGCGCCGATGAAATGGAAGATGGCACAGCCGACCGCGAGGGTCCAGGTATGGGGGTTGATAATCTGTGTTTGGCGGTGCTTGACATGGTGCATTGTGTCAATGACCATCAAGAGGATCGGCAGCGGCTCGAGCGCGGAGAAAACGCCACCGATCCAGAGCCAGTACTTGGGCGCTCCGATCCAGTAATAATGATGGCCGGTACCGGCAATGCCGGTAAAGAGAAACAGGCCGATCTCCACGTAGAGCCATTTTTCCACAACGCGGCGCTCCACCCCGGTCAATTTCAGGAGCACGAACGCCATAATGGCGCCGGTTACGAGTTCCCAGGCTCCTTCAACCCAGAGGTGGATGACCCACCACCAGTAATACCAGTCGATAACTTCGTTTTTGTAAAAGGGGATACCGAACAGATAGAGCAGGGCCAGAAAGACCAGGCCGCCGAGGAGTACTCCCTGGATGACGGTCCAGCGCTTGGCCTTGAACATGGTCATGCCGATATTGAACAGGAAAATCAAGGCGCCGATAACCACGACGTAATTAAGCGGCGGTGGTATTTCCAGGAGAGGTCTGCCCTTGGTCCAGCCGAAGAGAAAGCCGATGATGGCGATGACGCCGGTTGCGACCAGTGCGATGAGCTGCAGCCAGGCCAGGTTCGGCGAATAGACCTCGCTGCCGGTTTCTTCGGGAACGATGTAATAGGTTCCTCCCATGAAGCCGAGCAGCATCCAGAGCACCAGCAGATTGGTATGGATGGCCCGTGCCGTGGCAAAGGGAAAAACGTCCACGATTTCCTGCGGTACCGTGAAAGTGTAATTATAGGCAAGCCAGAGCCCCATCATCACCTGGAGCACGAAAAGAACGAGGGCAATTCTGAAATACCAGTGAGCGATCCTTTGGGAACGATATTCCATCTGCTGCCTCCTTATTTCAGATTTCCGAGGAATTTGGCGACCTCTTCCAGTTCACGGTCCGTGAGGTCCGTTTGCGGCGGCATCAATGCCTGGGGGTTCACGCTTTTCGGCTCTTTGATGTACTGCCCGATCTGTTCGGTGCTGAGAGTGCGGCCGACCGTGTCGAGCGCCGGGCCGAAGGAACCGCCGCTGCCGCCCAATGCATGGCAGTTCATGCAGCCTTTAGACTTGAAAACCGCCGCCCCGGGCGAAACTCCCGCCATGGCAACCAGCCGCTTTTCTCCGCGAGTCAGGCGCTTTTTGCTGTCCTGTGGTGGCCAGTCACCGTTATCGATTTCCCCGACCCAGGAAAAAAAGGCGAGCAGATTTTCTATTTCGGCGGCGGGGATATGCTGCTGCGGCATTTTGCGAACCGAAGCGGCAAAAGCCAGCTCGGGGTGCTTGATCCGGTAGCGGACCCCGTCCTCACCAACCCTTTGCACCACCCTTGTCAGATCCGGCGCATAGTATCCGCCGAAACCGAGTATCGTGTGGCAATCGTTGCAATTATGTTTTTCAAATGATTTTTTCCCTGCAATGACCGTGTCCGACAGCTTGTCCGCCCGTGAAAGGACGTCCACCTGACGGTGCATGTCCCAGGTAAGCACCAGGAAAAGCGCCGCGGACGACAGGGTGCCAAACAAAAAAATCCAGAAAGCCGCCTTTTTCGTCATGCTGTATCCTCCTTCTCCTTTGCTTTTCTGGGATAATTATCCCGGGTCTTTCTGAAAGCATGCATAAAAGTTTACCACTGAATGGATTGCCGCATAGGGCCTGTAATAAAGGAGCATATGAAATTGTCGAGAGAGATCAAACCAAAGAGCACATGAAACAAAAAAGGCTTGGCCTTACTAGCCAGGCTACGTCCTTCTAAAAGAAGACTCCCCAGCGCAAATGGATCTGGGCACTGGGGAGTCTTCTTTGGACCTGGTAAACGCTCACCTTGTATTTTCGGACTTGCGTTTCTTCTTCGTTTCACTGCAAGAGGCGGGCAAGATTCCAGTGCTGGATTTAACTCTGAAATGACCCGATTAAACGTGGTTCGCGGCTATCATTTCTTGTCTCGCCAATAATTGTTGGCTGCGGCAACGGTTTGAAAATGAATGGCCACAACCTGCGAGACAGCAATCAGGGAATCTGCGTTTTTTGAATAGACATCGCGCAGTTTTACCAGAATTTCTTTATTGGGCTGCGTAGCTTTGACTGCCTTCCGAGACAGTGCGATTGCGAGTTGAAAACCTTGTTCCGGCGTTTCGGTTATCAAACTGAGCGCCGGAACCTGCTTGACAGCCTCAGTCATACTCTTGCTCGAATCGGCAAACACCGCGGTACAGGCCAGACAGTGAAACAGAACTACAGCGACAAAAATCGATGTGCATTTCATCGTACGATCTCCTTTCATCTGCTACATAGAGGTTCATTTGACCAAGCTGCCAGGAGGGAGTCAAAGCGCCACCTCACTCGCGGGATTGCGAATGAGGTGGCGATCAAGCATTGTTACAGGCTGTTAGACGAGCAAGTCTTCGTAAAAGGCCCCGAAGGTGTTCTGCGGATTCCGGATATGGATCTCAACCATCCAGATATTGGCCTTGGGGTGAAAGGCAATTTCGTGCAACGGCCCCTCGTAGTGCTCGGCACTGGAATAGTCGCCCAGGCGATGGCCGCCCAGATCCATGTTCAATTCCCAGCCCAGATCTTTGGCCATTTTTTTGGCGAAGTCATACAATTCGACGCCGGTCGCCTTGTCGTTTTTCCATTTAACTGCAACGGCTTCGAAGATCTTTTTAGCGTCAACCGCACAGCGCTTCAGTTCCGGATTGCTCCCGGTGACAAAGGTGTCGCCGGCGTCGCCTTCGTAGCCATCCCAAATCGGTGCGATGTCGATGAAGAAGATGTCATCCGCGCCTAAACGGATCCCCGGTACCGAATCCGCGCCAAAGGTAATGGTGGTGTTGCTGCCGAAGCGGATATACGGTTTATGAAATGCTTTTGTCGCACCCATTTCCTTCAAGGTGTCGACCACCAGTTTGTTGGCCTCTTCTTCCAGCATGCCGACCTGAACCCGGGAAGCGATCCGGTTAACCGCCTCTTGTGCCTTTGCCCTGATTTCCAGCATTTTCTCAACCGAAAAATCTGCTTTGGTTTTTTCAAGTGCTGCTGCGTCTTGGATCGTCATAACGTACTCTCCTTTATTGTGATTCCGTTTGGTGTCTGACGCTATCGGCGCTGCGTCCCGGCTGTTCAACATCGTTTCATTTCAGTTGCTGACCAAAGCCTCTGCCAAAGCTCACGCAGTTCACAAGGCCCTCTTCATCTGGATTCCACACCTCCTTCATTCCGTCACTTACCAGTGTGAAGCCTCCTTCGCGCAGCCGTTCCGTTATCATGGTCACGGACTCGCCGCTCCAGCCGTAGGAACCGAAGGCAGCCGCTTTCTTGTCCTTGAAACCGAGCCCCCTGATTTCTTCGAGAATCCCGGCGATCGCTGAGAGAATGCCGCGATTTATCGTCGGCGAACCGACCAGGATCGCCTTCGATTTGAAGACTTCGGTGATGATGTCGTTCTTGTCGGTGCGGGCGGCATTATAGAGCTTGACGGTCACGTCGGGATCCGCCTGAAGGATTCCCCCGGCAATCGCTTCGGCCATTTTTCGTGTCCCGTCCCACATGGTGTCATAGATGATGGTCACCTGATTTTCCCGGTAATTGGCAGCCCATTCCGCATACTTGGTGACAATCTGCAGCGGATTGTCCCGCCAGATGACGCCGTGGCTGGTGCAGATCATGTCCACCGGCAGGCCGAAGCCGACGACCTCCTTGATCTTCCGGTCAACCAGAGCGCTGAAGGGTGTCAGGATATTCGCGTAGTACTTGAGGCACTCCTGAAACAGTTCCGCCTGGTCGACCAGGTCGTTGAACAGATGTTCTGTTGCATAGTGCTGTCCGAAGGCATCGTTACTGAACAGGACATTATCTCCGGTCAAATAGGAGAACATGCTGTCCGGCCAATGCAGCATCGGCGCCTCGATAAAAATCAACTCCTTCGAGCCGATATTCAGCCGGTCGCCGGTCTTGACGGTTCTGAAATTCCAGTCCTGATGGTAATGACCCTTCAGTGATTTGACGGCATTGGCGGTGCAGTAGATGGGGGTGTCGGGAATCAGGCGCATCAGCTCCGGCAAGGCGCCGCTGTGGTCGCTTTCGGCGTGACTTGCGATAATGAAGTCAATCTTTGTCAGATCTATTTCTTTTTTCAGGTTCTCAATGAATTCGTTGGTGAAAGGTTTCCACACGGTATCGATCAATACCGTTTTTTCATCGCGGACAAGATACGAGTTGTACGAGGAGCCTCTGTGGGTGGAGTATTCTTCGCCATGAAACTTGCGCAGCTCCCAATCAATTTTTCCTACCCAGGTAATGTTATCCTTGATGGTAATGCCCATCGAAATCCTCCTTCCCCTGTCGCCGGGGAAAATCCGGTGCTGCAAGTAAATCGCAATTTCCGCGGCACCACTGACTGTTCCTTGTTATTTGTACGGTACAAACTTGGAGCGATCGACCCCGCATTTCGGACATATGTTTGGCGGTGCCGCTTCTTCGTGCAGGTATCCGCAGACAGTACATTGCCAACGTTTTGCTTTCTGCATGACATTTACCTCCCAGTCGCCCTTCCGCTCAGGCGGAAAAGGAACCCCCGCGACATGGGCAGGAGTCCCTTTACCGGAACGGTTAGCCGAGAATCGCTTTCAAATCTTCATCTGCTGTGGTAATTGGCGCGATATTGAAGTTCTCCACCAGGAAGTTGAGCACGTTGGG
>JAJZQA010000052.1 GCA_021810985.1 Deltaproteobacteria bacterium | reverse complement strand
TCTCTTGTATTCTTCATGAATTCCCCGGTTGATTCTTATCTCTGTCAGCTTGTGCGCAATGGAATAGTTCGCTACGGGAAGTTACAATTCGCCTGGGAAATGCACACCTGCCGCTAAAGTGTCTGCCGCACTTAGGAAATCGAAGCGAAAATTCTGCTGGGCGAGGACAGATTTTGTTGATTTTGCAGGGTAGCAGTTTTCTCTTCCCGAAAAAGCGCTGAAATCTGGAGCGTCCAGACGGATTTGCCGCGGAATTACCCTAAGTCCGACTGGGTCCCCGTAAGATAGTATCGGCAATAATGGTTAAAACTTTATGCATAATCGCAGACGGAAGGCCGGGAAAATTATTGCTACGGCAATGAAACATCACAACCAAGATGCACGGACACCGCGAACCTTACCCGAGTGGGCGAGGCCCTACCATTGAAAAGTTTGATTGCCTCAGTAATGCTTGAGATGCTCCCGAAGAATTCCCGGATATTGTACAGTATCCACGGCTGAGAATGTATGTCAAAGAAGTTTGTTTGGACTTTCGCAGCAGTTCTGGCAAGACCGGCACGGTTGGCTGAACCTGAAATTATGAAGCGGCGCGGAAGAGAGGGGTTGCGCAGACGGGCCATGGGCCCGTCTGTGAATTGGTGAGTACTCTGCTAGTTCGTCGTGTGGCGGATATCTTTTCCCTTGATCATGAAGATGACCATTTCCGCGACGTTAGTGGCGTGGTCGGCGATTCGTTCCAGGCATTTCGAGATGTAGTTGAGCTTCAGCGCCCGGGTGATGGTGCCGGGGTCTTCCATCATGAAAGTGAGCAGTTCACGCTGGATCTGGATATTAAGGTCGTCGACAAACTGGTCGTTTTCACAAACCTGCATGGCAAGTTTCTCATCTCCGCGAACAAAAGCATCGAGTGATTCCCTGACCATGGCCCGAGAAGATTCCGCCAGCCGGGGCAGGTCGATGTACGGTTTGAGAGGCGGTTCCTCATTCAATTCCTTCACCCGCTTGGCTATGCTGACGCACTGGTCGCCAATTCTCTCCATATCGGTCACGATTTTGAGGGCCAGGGTAATGAAGCGCAGGTCCCGTGCGGCCGGTTGCCGGCGTGCCAATACTTCAAGGCACTTCTCATCGATGAGAACTTCCAGGTGGTTAACCTCATGGTCAAATGGGATGGTACTCTCGGCGAGGCCGGTATCCCTGTCCACTAGGGCCTTGATGCAATTGGAGATCATTGCTTCGACTTTGCCGCCCATTTGCAGAATCAGGGTGCGTATTTCGTTCAATTCAGCATCGTACTGCTTGATGATATGTTCGCGTTCCATGTGATACCCTCGAAAATTGCGCAGTTTTTATCTCTTTGATAGATAACGATATAGACAGAAATCAGCCGAATCTGCCGGTAATGTAATCTTCCGTGTGCTTCTTGTCCGGGTTGGTGAAAACTTTCTTGGTAACGTCGAATTCTATCAGTTCTCCCAGATAGAGGAAAGCGGTAAAATCGGAAACCCGCGCAGCCTGCTGCATATTGTGGGTGACGATGACCACGGTGTACTGTTCTTTCAGTTCGTTGATCAGCTCTTCAATTTTTGCCGTGGCAATAGGGTCGAGAGCCGAGCAGGGTTCGTCCATGAGGATGATCTCGGGGTTGACCGCTATGGCGCGGGCGATGCAGATCCTTTGGGCCTGGCCACCGGAAAGACCGAGTGCCGAATCATGGAGGCGGTCCTTTACCTCGTCCCAGATTGCCGCGCCTCTCAGGCTTCTTTCCACGGTTTCATCCAGAACGGCCTTGTCACGTATCCCGGCTATGCGCAGGCCATAGATGATGTTTTCGTAGATTGACTTCGGAAACGGGTTCGATTGCTGGAAAACCATGCCGACCCGGCGCCGCAGGCCGATTACGTCAAGATCCGGCGCGGTGATCTCCTCATTGTCAAGCTTGATGCTTCCCTCGATCCGGACGTTCTCCAACAGGTCGTTCATCCTGTTGAAGCAGCGGAGCAGGGTGGATTTGCCGCATCCTGAGGGACCGATAAAGGCGGTTACCTGTTTTCGCGGAATTGTCAGGGAGATGTCTTTCAAAGCCCGGGATGTTCCGTAGAACAGATTCAGGTCGGATATTTCCAGTACCGGATCGGCAATATTTTGTGGCGAACGTAACGGCATACTATCTATCTCCATAATGTGGCAGTGTTAGTCATGTAGTCGAACACGCCCGTTAAAATGCCTTGGTGGCGTATTTCTTTTTCATCTTGTTCCTGAGGTGGATCGCGGTGCTTGAGGCAGTGATGACGATCGCCAGCAGGAGCAGGGTTGTAACGAAAACCATCGGTTTTGCTGCCTCCACGTTGGGTGACTGGAAACCGACATCGAAGATGTGGAAGCCCAGGTGCATGAATTTCCGGTCGAGGTGGAAGAAGGGGAACTGTCCGTCGATGGGCAGAGCCGGAGCCAACTTCACGACACCGACCAGCATCAGCGGAGCGACTTCACCTGCCGCGCGCGCCATGGCGAGAATCATCCCGGTCATGATGCCGGGGGTTGCCATGGGCAGGACGATTTTCACGAGTGTCTGGAACTTGGTTGCCCCGAGCGACAGGGATCCCTGCCGCAGTCCTTTCGGAACCGATGCCAGGCCCTCTTCGGTGGAGACGATCACTACGGGGACAGTCAACAGGGCAAGGGTCAGGCTGGCCCAAAGGATCCCGCCGGTACCGAAGGTCGGCGTAGGCAGCCGTTCCGGATAGAATAACTGGTCAATTCCGCTCCCGATGCCGTAAATGAAGAATCCGAGTCCAAAAACTCCGTAGACGATCGAGGGTACGCCCGCCAGGTTGTTGACGGCAATCCTGACGATCCTGACCAGAAGTCCTTCTTTTGCGTATTCCCGCAGGTAAATTGCGGCAATTACCCCAAAGGGCAGCGAAAAGATGCTCATGAAGAGTACCATCATCACCGTGCCGAAAATGGCGGGGAACAGCCCACCCTCGGTGTTCGACTCGCGTGGTTCACCAACGAGAAGTTCCTTTACCTTGCCCGCATAGAATGCTGATTTAGCGAAGAAACCCATGGTGTTGGGGCGGAAGGCACGAACGATATCGGTTAATGCGATCTCTTTCTCTTCTCCCGAGGCATCCTGAAAGAGTGCCGTGGACTGGTTGATTTCGGCGGTTGCGCTGTTCAGTTTGTCCAGCAGGGTGTTGAATTCCGTCAGCAGCTTTTCCTGTTGTACGGAAAGGGTCTCTATTTCCTTCTGATTGGTGGTCTTATCGCGATACGACAACTTCAGAATTTTCAGGCGAAGATTTTCCGCGGCAGAGTTGAGGTCCGACATTTTATCCCGCAGGCCGTCAAGATTGTGCTGCGCTTGTTTGACGCTTTTCCACTGGGAAAGCAATTGTTCCCACGGGTCAGCCGAGGCCGGAGTCTGCGCGCCGTTCAGGGAGAGTGATTTCAGGAAGCCGTAGAAATTGCCGTTCTCCTTCCGCTCCAGCACGATGGCGTTGTCAGGGTAGCTGAGAGACTTCACATCCTTTTTGTCAACCCAGCGAAAATCCTGGCCATAGAGATCCCGGTTGCCGACCTTGAACTGAAGCTTGACACCCTGGGTTGCCGTTGCCTTTTCTTTGTCGGTGATCTCGCCAAGAAGCGTTGTCCCGTCCTTCAGGGAGACGAGCGCCGTGTCGGAAGGCCAGAAGAAACCCAGGCCATTGAGCATGACGACACTGATGAGTGTCACGACCATGAGAAGGGTGATGGTGAGCGCCGCGGCCGTGCCCCAAACCTGAGGTTCGCCTTGTTTCCAGAATCTGCTCATTATACTATCCGTCCTTGTCAGAACCGCCCGTATTTCTTGCGGAAATTCTGGCGCAAGATTTCGGCGACGGTGTTGATGATAAAGGTGAAAATAAATAGGAGCACCGCGGAAAGGAATAATACCCGGTAGAGGGTTCCGAAAACCGGCGCCTCGGGGATTTCAACGGCGATGTTTGCCGAGAGCGAGCGGAAGCCGTTGAAGATACTCCAGTTAATGATCGGGGTATTGCCGGTTGCCATGAGCACGATCATGGTTTCGCCGATGGCCCTGCCGAAGCCGATCATCACCGCGGAAAAAATACCGGGGAGAGCCGACGGCAAAACAACGCGCCAGGCGGTCTGCCAGCGGCTGGCGCCGATCGCCAGGGATGCTGCGGAGAGGTTTTTCGGGACATTGGAAAGGGCATCCTCGGCCATGGTGAAGATCAGCGGAATAACGGCCAGTCCGAGGGCAAAGGCGATGATGATGGAGTTTCGCTGGTCGAAACGGGCGCCGAAGCCGTCAAACAGCCAGAGTTTGAAGTCTCCGGCAAAGAGTGCCGTCTCCATCACCCCTCCCAGCGCATGCGAAGCATAGATTCCCAGCAGGAGCGCGGGCACCAGCAGCAGAAACTCATAACCGACGGAAATCTTTTTCAGTAGCGGTTTGGTGCGGAATTTCTTCCAGCACACTATCGAGAGAAGTACGGAAAGCGGGATTACGATAACGCTTACCAGGACCGAAACGATGCCCTTGTCGAGCAGCGGCGCAAGCCAGAGTCCGGCGAGGAAACCGATAACCACCGAAGGAATGGCAGCCATGATTTCGATGCCGGGTTTGACGATCTTTTTCATTTTCGGCCCCATGAACTGGCTGGTGTAAATAGCGCCGAACAGGGCGAGCGGAATGGCAAAAATCATGGCGTACAGGGTGCCTTTGAGCGTACCGAAGATCAACGGTGTGAGACTCAGTTTCGGTTCGAAGTCGTCATTTGCCGAGGACGACTGCCAGACATATTCGGGTTTGTCGTAATTTTCATACCAGACCGGGCCGAAAAGGGTCCTGAAGCTGATTTCCGGGTGCGGGTTGGATACCTGCCAGGTACTGATCCGGTTTCCGGCATCCAGCCCGATCAGTCCGTTATCCCGCGGCGAAACAGCAAATAGAACAAGCGGTGTTTTGCCTTTCAAAGTCAGGAGGTGCCGTTCGGAGGTCATATGGTTCACGTTAATGGAACCGGATTTGTCGAGCGAGTAGAGGCTCTTGTTCCTCGGTGAGGGGAGAATCGCGGTCACGGCGCTGCCGTGGCTGGTTAACGGGTGGATGCGCGTCAGAACCTTGCTGCTGCCGAGACCGGTTTCAGAGGCCGGAAACCAGGTTGAAAAGGAGCCGTCGGCGTTTCCCACCGCAATGGAAATATCTCCCAGTACCAGGTTCAGGGCCGTTACCGGAGACCCTTTTGCGCTGGTCTGGACGGAATCGAGCAGCTGTGGCGATTCGCCCTCGGAAAGACTCCAGCGGAGCAGATGGCCGGTGTCGGTTCCCGCGTAGAGAAACTCGGCTTTCGAGTCGAGGGCGACAGCGGTAATCTTTCCCGGTATTGCTGCCTCAAAGGGTGTGCGGGTATTCGTTGTCGTCTCGTTTCCCATGAGATCGGTGACCGTGGTCTTGCGGGAGAAAATGAAACGATTTCCCGGCAGAAGATCAATTCGGGAGGGTGAGTCTTTTTCGGCGAATCGAGCCAGCGACAGGAGGGGGATCGGGCCGGATTCCACCCGTTTCTCCGCCGTAAGTGTTTCGATTTCGTGAGCCGGTTGTCCTGCTGTCTGGTTGTCGCTATTATTTTCGAGTTGTATCTGTACCGCGGAAAACGAACCATCCTTCCAGAGGATATCGAAATGCCGGTCCGGTGCAACGGTGATTGCCGCTATCCCGGGGTTCGAATCTCCGGGTGCGGAAAGGGTGACAGTATCTGAAACCGCGCCGTTTTGGGGATTGAAGAAAGTGACGGTGCCTTGATCGCTAATGAGAAAGCCGGTCTTCAGGTTTTCGTCAATTCCTAGATTGAGGATTTTTCCCTCGGGTGCCGACCCGCTGAGGTTTGTGGTCGAGACCAGGGCTGCGTCAGGTGTGAAGAACAGCGGTGCCGCCACCTTCAGGATCAGGAGCAGTATCCCGATAACGGAGATCACCACCAGAAGCCCGCCGATATTGATCAGCCAAGCGGCAAGGCGGTCGTTTTTCTTAGCGCGTGCGAGGAATCTTTTGGTGTCTGGCAATGAATCGTTCCTGCTACGAAGTCCCATTTTCCGGCTCCAGGATTATTCAAAATAGTCAGGCCGTAAAAGTGCCTGATGTTACAGGGAAGAACGGCCAGGTGGTGCCCGCCGTTCCTCCGTTATTTCATGATGTTTCTAACTGTTAAAGTGCCGAGCGGCTCTTGGCGCTGAGTTTTTCGGTGAGAGGCAGAAAACCGTCCTTGATGACGATTTCCTGTCCCTCTTTTGAAAGGACGAATGTAAGAAATTCTTCCGTCAGCTTCGGGAGCGGTTTTTTCGGGTTCTTGGCGATGTAGATATAAAGAAAGCGACTCAGAGGGTACTTGTTGTTCAGAGCATTGGCATAGGTAGCTTCGAAGGCCGGTTTGCCTGCTTTCGCAGAAACGGGAAGTATCTTAACGCCGGAAGTTTTGTAGCCGATGCCGGAGTAGCCGATGCCGTTTTTGTCTTTGGTGATGCCCTGAACTACCGAAGCGGAACCAGGCTGTTCTTTTACGATGTTTTTGAAGTCACCCTTGGAAAGTGCGATTTCCTTGAAGAAGCCATAGGTTCCAGATGCGGAGTTGCGGCCATAGAGGCTGATGGGCTGCGCTGCCATTTTGCCGGTTACGCCGAGCTGTCCCCAGGTGGTAATGTTGGATGGATAACCACGTTTACGGTTCTTGGAGAACAGGGCGTCGATCTGCTCCATGGAAAGACTTTTCACCGGGTTGTCTTTGTTGACGAACAGGGCGATGGTGTCGATCGCCACCGCAATCCTGGTCGGTTTGTAGCCGTATTTTTTCGCGAAGGCATCGATCTCGCTGTTTTTCATTTCACGGGACATCGGCCCAAGTTGTGCCGTTCCGGCGACCAGGGCCGGTGGTGCGGTGCTGGAGCCTTTTCCTTCAACCTGGATGTTCACGTTGGGGTATTTCTTCCGGAAGCCTTCCGCCCACATGGTCATCAGGTTATTGAGGGTGTCGGAGCCGATACTGTTCAAATTGCCGGACACGCCCCCGACCGCTTTATAGTTTTTCAGTGATTTGTCCACTTTCAGTGCTTCGGCTGAGGCAATCCCGGCCGTTGCAACCAGAAGAAACGCTGAAGAGATAAGAATTTTTTTGAACATATTTTCCTCCCGTGAGAAATGCGCTGCTGATGTTCGAAACAATACCTGGTAAATGTTACAACTGTGTGACAATCGTGCAAAGGAATCCTGAAATTTACCAGTGGAAACCTGGTGTAGAAAAAATTGTAGCACCGTTGTCACAATATTTGATTTCCTTGGTGATTTGAATTGTCAGCTGAACGGGTTGTTGTGAAACAGTACCCGTTCAGTGAAATTGCTCTGCTCAGGCCTTTCTCATGGTAAAGGAGAAGATTGACCCTTTGCCAGGAGTGCTTTCGACGGCAACTGAACCGCCGTGGGCCTGCACGATGTGCTTTACAATGGAGAGACCAAGTCCCGTTCCTCCAAGTTCCCGGCTTCTGGCCGTGTCGACTCGATAGAACCTCTCGAAAATTCTCGGAATGTCTTTTGCGGGAATACCGATTCCCGTGTCTTTCACGTCGATGCGTACCCGGTCACCCAGGTCCGCGGCGTCAACCGTTACCGTACCTCCGGCCGGGGTGAATTTGATGGCGTTATCCAGCAGATTGATGAGAATCTGCTCCAGTTTGTCCGGGTCCGCCTGGATGTCCGGCAGGGCGGCGAGTGCAGCCGTTTTTGCAATGGTTAGCTCTTTGCCGAGAGCTTTTTGATCCAGCAGATGGGCCACCCGGTTTACCGCGGCAAGGATCGACACCGGTACCGGTTCGAGGGGGATAGCCCCTGATTCGATGCGCGACAGGGTGAGCAGGTCGCTGATGAGGTGCGCCAGACGTTCCGCGTGACTATGGATGACCTCGATAAATTGTACCAGTTTTTCCGCCGGCAGGTTTTGGCCTTCACTGAGGATTGTTTCCGCATACCCTTTAATAACTGAAACAGGTGTCCGTAGTTCATGGGACACATTGGCCACGAAGTCTTTTCTTATTTTTTCGAGCATTTTCAGGTCGGTGATGTCGTGAAATACCGCCACGGTCCCGATGAGTTTTGACTCTTCCAGCAGCGGCACCCAATGCGTGAGGATGTTTTTTTCCTCGGGCACCAGCATTACCAGCTCTTCGAGAAGTTCTTCCCGGGAATTCAGGACTTTTTTCAAGGCATTGTTCAAGGACGGCTGACGGGCAATTTCGATCAGTGCCTTGCCGATGCAACTCTGATCCAGTGAAAACAGGGCGCGAAAGGCCGGATTGGCCAGGGTGACGATGCCGGCATCGTTTGTAACGATAACCCCTTCTCCCATCCCGCGCAGTATGGTGTCGAGCCGGTTTTTTTCGGCGGAGATCCGCTCAAGCTGACTTTCGGTTTTTTCCGCCATTTCATTCAACACTTCCGCCAGTTCACCAATTTCGTCGCTGCTGGAGATCGGAATGCGCGAGCCGAACTCACCTTTGCCGATGCGGGTGGCGGCCGCGGCCATGCTGCGGAGCGGGCGTGACGTTATGAAAGAGAGAATGTAGCTGAGGAGCAGAGAACAGATAACCGCCAGTAACAGCGACGCACCCAGGATGGTGCCGAGACTGGTCATGGCTGCATCGACGCGGGAGAGCGGCAGCGCGAGACGGATGACGCCGGGCTGGCCTGAGGTGGTATGGAACGGCAGGGCGGTGTAGATCATATTTGTGCCGAGGGTGGCGGAGAAGCGGGTGGCAACCCCCTGGCCGTTTTCGATCGCCTGGATAAATTCCGGCCGGCTTGCGTGGTTCTCCAGTTTGAGAAGTTCCGTGTCGGTCAGTTCCGAATCGCCGGCAACTTTGCCGTCCCCGCGGATGATACTGACGCGAGCCTTGATTTCTTTGCCAACTGTCCAGGCAAGAGCGGGAGCATCGCGATCCAGGTCGGCAATCTCTTTCGAGGACATGACTTTGACGAGCCGTGTTTCATTGAACAGGTTTTCGCGAATTTCAGTGTCAAGATTGTTTCTCAGTGTGTGGTTCAGGTACCCGTACAGGATCGTGCCGATCAGGATCACGAGAGCAAGGTACGAAGCCATCAATTTCCACTGAATTTTTATCCTCATGATTCCTCCATTTTATAGCCGAAACCCCGGACGGTTTTGATCATGTCTCCGGCGCTGCCCAGTTTGGTGCGGAGTCTGGTGATATGCGTGTCCACCGTGCGGGTGTCACCGATGTAGTTGTAGCCCCAGACATTCTTGAGCAACAGGTCACGGTTTTGGACCCGGCCAAGCCGCTCCGCAAGATTGAGCAGCAGTTTGTATTCCGTAGTCGTCAGGACGACGTCTTCGCCCGCCGAGGTAACGATGTGTCGACCGGTGTCGATAGTGATCGATCCGATTCTCAGGATTTTTTCATCTTTCACATCGGGCTCGGAACGACGCAGGATGGCACGAATTCTCAACATCAATTCGCGGTTTGAGAAGGGCTTCACAACATAATCGTCGGCGCCGACTTCAAATCCCACTACCCGGTCAATCTCTTCACCTTTCGCGGTGAGCATGATGATGGGGATATTCGAAGTTTTGTCACTGTTCTTCAAGATCCGGCAGATGTCCGTGCCCATGAGTCCCGGCAGCATCAGGTCAAGGATGATCAGGTCGGGAGTACGGGTACGGGCTGTTTCCAGACCGTCTTTGCCATCCAGGGCGGTGAGGACCCGGTAGCCCTCTCTTTCCAGGTTAAATGCCACCAGGTCGAGCAGATCGCGTTCATCTTCAATAACCAGTATCGTTTTCATGATCGAAAAACCTCGTTTTCGATGGATTCTACGTGCCCACTGTGACAACCATGTTACAGGTGGATGAAATGTTTCATAAAAATACCACAGAATCAGGTAATTTCAGGAATTCCACACAATCTGTTGACAGTCTTGTGGAAAACGATGTGGATGCCGCCGGATATGTTGTTGGAGTATCGGAACTTAGTAGCGGATTGCACAAAAAAGAAGCTCCGGATTTTTTCTTCCGCTAATCTTGCGTCGCTGACTCCTGACGCTGTTTCGGAGAGTTGTAGCTATATATATAAAATCTTGACTTGTATTTCCTGCTGTGCTAATTCATAAAATCCTTTTAAATCAACAAGTTAAAATTTTCTTGTGATGCTGTCAGGAGCAGGATCATTTTTTGGGAGAAGTGTACCTCGCGACAGCTGTGCCCGGTGATACGAAAATTGTTCATCCCGCGAGCAACATCCGCACTTCTCTGAAAGCCGCATGTATTATCTATGTCCAGTTTTTGATAATTTTATCTTTTTGTAACGAGATTATGGAGGTCATCATGTCGAGATTTTTGGAGTGTACTGTTGGCGGGCTGCTGGACCAGATGGCGGAGCGTTTTCCTGATAACGATGCTCTGGTTTATGTGGAACGCAACCTCCGATTATCTTATCGGGAATTCAACGATGTCTGTCGAACGGTGGCAAAGGGCC
>JAJZQA010000051.1 GCA_021810985.1 Deltaproteobacteria bacterium | reverse complement strand
AAGGTCACACAAAACAAGTAGAACCAGCAAAATAACGGTAATAGAAAGAAAAACCGCTCAACCAGAGTAGTTTTTCAACGGCCTGTTAAAGACTTCATACGGTACCCCCCTTTGAAAAGGCTAAGAGTCAGGAACGCGCACTCGGCGCATTTCCAGTGTTTCTCTTGCTACGGCTACTACGAAAAAATCTCATCACCGCTCTTGAATTCGAGACCCGGATGATTGTCGAACCGTACGGCCCCAACCGCGGCATTGTTGCCGACGGCCTTCTTCACGATGGCAACACCTTCGCAACCGAATCCGGCACAAAGCTCGATGGCCACATTACCTTGGTCCACAAGCTTTTTGGCTTCGTGAGCCGCCTCCGCATAATTGTTAACACCCACTACGGTCAGTTCAACTGCCGGAGTTTTAACCACCGTGCGATGCTTCTCCGCGTCGGATTCCGGGGCGACAAACATAAAAACTGCTTTCAGTGCCATTTCACCATCTCCTTTATAATTATTTTACCGGATAAACGGATTCAGGCTCGGGCCAGGTGAATTCAGGAACCAACTTGTAGATCTCCGCGATCACACCCAAATCCTTGCGGGAGTCCAGGTAGGTATAGGTAAGGCCTTCCCAGGTACCACCCTGAAGAACCGGTTGACCTTTATCCTTGTAAAACTGCACCGTCTTCTCATAGTTTTCCGTGCCGAATGCCACGTGATGGAGGCCTTCGCCGTGCTCTTTGAGAAAACTCGCGTAAATGCTTTTGTCGTCCTTGGGCTCGATGATTTCCCACTGGACGCCGCCGATGTCGGCCAGGGCCAGGCGAATGGCATATTCGACCGGTTTGCCTTCAATGATCATGTCACTAACGGTATCCGGATTGAATTCATAGATGGACCATGGGCCGATCCCGTAATCGTCCGCGTACTTCTTCACGGTTGCGTCACAGTCTTTCACCACTACAGCTATCTGGAGAATATTGGTAAAAACAGGTTTTTCCGACATCGTACTCCTCCTGTAATATTTGATTCACTCCGTTACAACATCCTGGCAACCTAACAAGGTCGAACCGTCATTACCGGACAACAACATGCGTTTCGTACAATCTTTTCTGCTGTGCTGCCAACGACAACATGTTGCAGACCGGTTCGTCCGTGCGTGCCAATGACAATCAGAGAAACATCATCACTCTCTGCTTTTTCGATTATTTTTTTAAAAGGGATGCCCGTTTCAATAGCGCACGCAAAGTTTTCGACGTCCTTTAAATTCCTGTCGCAATATTCCTTCATCATTCTGTCGGCTGCCGCGGTCATTTCCTTTTTGTGATCTTCGACATAGTGATCCGGGAATATGCCGTGGATTGGAAATTCAAGTTCGTTGATGACATGGAAAACCAAGAGCTTTGCATTAAACTGCTTCGCCTGAAGAATTGCATACTGGCAGGCCAGTTCAGAGGCTTCCGAGAAATCGGTAGCAAAAAGAATTTTTTCGATACTTTTCATATTCGCTCCTTGAACACATGTAGTCTGGCAGGCTTGAAGAAAGCGCCACGCGAACGTGGCGCTTGGAATTTATGCCTTTTTCCTGATGCCGTAACAGCCGAAATAGCATACGTAGACCAGAAGAACGGTGTTCAGAAGGTCGACCCAGGTCAGGGGATCACCGCCAAATCCGGGCACGATGGCAGCTTCATGCAGCACCTCTATGGCGAACCATCTCATATAAACCACGAAAGACGCGATACCCAGGCCGAAGCAGATAACAACCCGTGCAATCCGGTTCATTGCCGGGCTTAATGAGGTTGGCGCATTGCCGCAGCACAGCGCCCAGAGGAGCATCCAGAAGAGGACCCAAACGCCGAGCTGGGCCGGCCAGAGGTTGATTGCCGGACCGATTTTCTCGAGAGCGTCAGCAGGGATCAGGACATTTTTCAGCAGTGCCAGCAGAATGTAGTAAAGGCCCGTGCCCAGGACGAAATTGCCGAAGAATGCGCCAATGGCTCTTCCTGCCCGCGTTTTGAAACAGGTGTACGGCCAGAGGTCGGTCAGCAGGACTGTCGTCAACCACACGACAATGGCGGAATAGAACCAGCCTACCGCGGTAAAGATGGGCAGAACGACCTTGCCGGGAGCCGCCCAGCTCGCAAAGGTCGGGAAAACCAGAATCAGGTAGAAGGCCAGGGTAAAAAAGAAACCCATGAAAAGCTGTGCTACGCCAAGCATGGGCTGTTTCAAGCCGGCATCGGTCCATGGCCAGCCGTCCGTGCTGTTCGCCCAAAAGCCCCAGCCATAGAATCCGGCCAGGACGATCATGCCTGATGCGCCATGACCCGCGAATTTTTCCGGGCTGAAAGCCGGGTCCAGGGAACCCCAGCCGAAAATGATCAGCATGGGAATGGCAAATCCGAGCGCCAGCGTGACGATGGTTGCCAGTATGCCCCCACCGGGCTGGCTCATCTTGCTGAAACCGTGCATGCCGAAGTTGAAACCGATGAAGACCAGAACCATGAGCGACCAGAACAGATAGGTGCCGAAAGGCTGCGGATAGAATTTCCACACTCCCACTTGCGGATCAACGAACAGCACCCAAATGCCATAGCTGACTAGTTGAGTGACGAGAAAAGCCGCAACAGCAAAACCGACTGAGCCCAGTTCCAGGCCGAAGGGTTTCGGGCTGACGGCGCCGCTATCACAGGCTGCTTCGTTTGATTGTGACATGTTTGCTCCTTTCTAATAAGCGTAAACCTTCCAAAGAGATGTGCGGAACCTCGGGCTCCCCCACAATGCATCGCGGTACCCGATCGGGGGAGGGAGAAAATGATCCCTCCCCCGATGCGGTCAAGTACGCTGCAGATACTAGTTGGGGCTCACAATGATCTTGATGTTGGCATCCTTGTTGTTGACCAGCTCATCAAAACCTTTTGAAACGAGATCGTCCAACTTGATCCTGCCGGTTATAAGCGGTTCGGTCTTCAGCTGGCCGGTTGCCAGGAGGTTGGCAACGCCCTGGAAGTCATCAACGTTATAGGCCAGGGGGCCGATGACAACTTTGTCGGTGGCGCTCAGGCTGAAGAAGTTGAACTCGCTGGGCCCTTCAAAGATACCAACGATAACGATCTTGCCGACGTTGTGAACCGACTCGACCGCCATGGGTGCGGTTTTTACGTTACCAATGCACTCGAAAGAAACATCGGCGCCATTCTTGGTGCCGGTAATTCTCTTGATTTCAGCGATGACATCACAATCCCTCGGGTCGATGATTATGTCTGCGCCGCACTCCTTGGCCAGCTGCTTGCGAGCCGCGGACATTTCAACCACGATTGCGGTAGAAGCACCGGCCGCTTTGGCGCACATGAGCGTGCCGAGACCGATGGTGCCGGCGCCGTAGATGACGACCGTTTGCCCCATAATCGAACCGGCCAGCCTGACAGCTTTGAAGCCGGTGGCAAGCGGCTCGATCAGAGAGGCTGCCTGCAGGTCGAAGCCCTTCGGCAAGACATAGCAGAGTTGCGCGGGGACATTGACATATTCCGCGAAAGCGCCATCAGCCATGAGGCCGGTAAACGCCAGCTTCTCGCACACGTTGTAGCGGCCTTCCCGGCAGGGCAGGCACTCGCCGCAGTGCTGGCAGGCATCCGGGGCGACCATGTCGCCCACCTTGACGGTGGTGACGCCGGCACCGACTTCCACAACTTCGCCGGAGAACTCGTGACCGAGAATGAGGGGGGCCTGGGCGCCCGTCAGCGGATGGGGCTGGGTCGGGATGAAGATCGGGCCGGCAAGGTATTCATGCAAGTCAGAGCCGCAGATGCCGCACCAGGCGACCTTGATCTTTACCTCACCCGGCTTGGGTGCGCTCGGCTCGGGAACATTCTCGATACGGATGTCTTTTTTTGCATACCATTTTGCTGCTTTCATGCGAATTCTCCTTTAAATGGATAGTATGTGCATTGTCAGCGACAACGCTTGGAAACCTGGAATACGTAAACATCTTGTGCGATTTCAGCCCCTCTGGAAACAATTCTCTCCACACCAGGATTATTTCTCCGACCGGGGAGATCAAACGCAACTCTGCCAATAGACTGTTTTACCGTTAGAAAGACCAGATGAATCTTGCATAGCCTGCATTCGTTTTGGTGGTATTTCTGCCATCAAGGGGACCTTCATACCAGACCGCGAGATTCAGTCTGTCGCTTATCTTGAACTGGTTGCCGATACCCCAGGCAAGCTCGTGCTGACCTGGCAGCTTCGCGCCGGTCACTTTATCTTCTCCGCTTTCCGTAGATTGGAAGTCAAGCTTGACGAACGGTTCGACCTGGTTCATGAATTTATAGGCAAAGACAAGATTGGCAAAGAACACGTTCCCCTGCTCAGTTTTACCAAATTGGTAGAGGCCATTAGTATCATATGAAGCGTTGTCGGCGTCGCCCATGAGCTTATAGCCAATGTCGCCGTCGAAGGTGAAACCGCCAAGGGTGTAGTTGGTCATGTAGGCAATGCTGTGATTCCAGGAATGACTGGACAGTTCATTGTCTCCGATCGGCAGATACAGCCAGTACTCCACAACGTTAACCCAGTTCTTGGTCGGCTTGTGCCAGGCGACGAGACCAGTCTGACCATCGATCATGCCGGTAAAGCTACGTCCGTCTTTCAGCTCTGCGTTGGCGAAACCGAGCACACCTTCCCAGAGGAAACCAGCATTATCCAGCCCATCAATGTTAAAAATGTGAACAAATTTGTTGATATTCGCAAACATGTGACGCGACCCGCTCTCACCGTTATAAGCATCTGACTCGTCCCGGAAAGTATTGTAGGAAAGTAAAAGATTGATCCCATCCTTAGGTATTTCTTTCCCCACCGGCAACTGGTACTCATGGGGACCAATGACGCTATAGGGAATTATCCCCGCATCCGCTTTGCGTGTAATCCCTGTCAGCCCAACAGTAACCAATGCCGCGGCGGCAAGGGCAAATGACACCTTCCTAAGTAACAAACTCATAAAAATTCCCCCCTGTTAAGTTGTTTTTCCGCATCGTTCTTCGCTGTTATACCAGAACAATCCCGCCATCGATCATGACCGACTGACCGGTCATGTAATCTGCGTCCTCGGAAGCAAGGTAGGAAACATAGCCGGCAACTTGTTCCGGCTTTCCGACTTCCTTGGCGAGAATGGCACTATCGACGTAGGCCTTGAGAGTTTCGCCTTTCGCCGCACCGGTGTATGCGCCGATTTTTTCGTCGATGAGATCCCACATATCTGTACCGACGATGCCCGGGCAATATCCGTTGACCGTGATTTTATGCTCCGCCATCTCCTTGGCAAACCCGTGGGTGTAGCCCCTGACGGCAAACTTGGAGGCACTGTACACCGGCAAGAAGGCAAAGCCGGAATGTCCGGCGATACTGCAGCAATTGATTATCTTGCCGCCACTGCCCAAATAGCCTTTGTGCCCCTGTTTGATCATCTGCCTGGCTGCCGCGTTATCACAGAGGATGACGCCCTTCACATTCACCGCAAGCTGTTTGTCAATGTCTTCGGGAGTATGGTCACAGCCCAACTTGACGACACCGATTCCGGCGTTTGCCACCATGATGTCCAGTTTTCCGTATTTTTCGACGGCTTTAGCTACCAACTCGGTAACTTCCGCTTCCACGGTAACGTCGGTCTTGATCGACATTGCCGTGCCGCCGGCTGCCTCGATCTCAGCTGCGACTTTCTGTGCGTTATCAAACATGATGTCACTAACCACGACAGCGGCACCGTCAGATGCCAACCTCATGGCGATTGCCCTGCCAATCCCACGACCCGATCCTGTTACGATTGCAACTTTTCCATTCAATTTCATAACTCACGCTCCTATTGTTGATAGAATTCCCATCTCAATGATGGCCGGCTTAGTAGTACGTCCCGAATTGCCTACAGTCCTTGATGAAAAAAATGGGTGGTGAAAGAGGGAGGTTTTTCACCACCCCATCACCATGATGTGGTGGAATGACATGGCCTCGATATTTTTTCGCGCTAGCAGGTCTCAATAGAACGCCTTTTTACCCATAAACAATGGCAACTCTCATACCAAGTAATTCACGATGGCGCTTACCGAAACATAACAATCTAGAATTACTGATATTTTTGATCAGCATCAAGAGTTGCGACAAAAAATTTTCCATTCTAATTCCTCAAACTGTTTAATAATCAAACGAACTCGCCCCGAGGCATGCGACAGGTGTTTCATGCGTGTCTCAAGTGTATCTGTCCGTTTTATTGGAGAACTTTCAGATATATACCCATGATGTAGTGGGAAATCATCGCCAGACCAGTCAGGAAAGAACTGGGCAACTTCCCGAGAATATGAATGATTAAAAAAAATGAAACTAATCCATCCGTGCAGTTTGTGAATGTGGAGAATGGAACAGGCCGGGAAGTTGCTCTGTGTTCGTGGCCCTTTTCAGCAGAAGGTGCCCGTCGATGGCAGGACAGGCAAAATAGAAAGGTGTTTAAACATGGCGGAATGAGAAAAACTTTAGCGCAGAACGAGAGGTGTGAGCCGGAATACCGCAAGAACTATACGTTAGTGGCGTTCATTTCCTTCTTTCCTGGCACTCATCACTTGGCTTACCTGAGCATGCCTTCAGGATAATTCAGGCAATGCCCGGGTTACATCCGGCAAACGTGCCATTCCGATATTCTGTCAGATCTCACGGAATCAGCGTTGTCTAGCATTTGCGATCTGCGCAGATAGCCAGATACGACAAAGGGGTTACGGTTTGTGCCGTAACCCCTTTGTCGTATCTGCATCCATCATCAATCCCTACATCCTGGTAAAGCGCCGCTCCCGTACCAGGCTATAAACTTCCACCTTTTCACAATGTTCACGAATTTGCGTCATGTACACTCCGAACTCCGGATCGGCTCGCCAGGCATCAATACTTTCTTCATCATCCCACCGAAACAAGGTAATAAACCTTCCGGAACCTGTTTGATCCCTGAATAGCGTTATTTCGCTGACTGACGAATAATTCTCGATTGTCCACTCGGCAACCGCTTCGACAGCCACGATAAAGTCATTTTCCTGGCCGTGCCGAACGATGAAACTTCCTGAGGTGTATGGTGTGTGACCACCCTTCATGGCGCCCTCCTTTCCGGTACCTGCGTGCCTACATACATGCTACCAAAGCAGACCTCTTTGAACAACCGGTCGACGTTAGCCGTTACAATTCTCCTCGCGTTTTCCACCAGGCAAGGCTCAGCCACTCCGCCAGGGCAACCGAAGAGTATTTCAGGTTTTCTGCCCGACCGAAGAGCATAAAGATAATGAGGCGGGCGGCAGGATCAAAAACCAGGTGATTTTCCGCAGAGCGAACGACAGGTGCACATCACTTTCGCTAAGGCAACATGAGTAGAGGGGAAGTAATCCGTCAAGACTAAAAGTCAACAGAGTCACGGCTTGATGCATCCGGCAGACGTTGAAGCCCGAAAATGAACATCCTGGATGCACCCGTACAACGGTCAAACAGCTGGGCAGGAAGTACGAGAATGTTTACCCCCGCTTGCGAAGGTAGCGGAGAAATTCCTCCTGCGACAGCTCCTTTTTCCGGATGAGATGTTCGATCTGATGCCCCATGGCAAGTTTTTCACCTTCCTTCATCGCCTCCTTCATGAGGACGAAAAAAGGAAGATTTTTCGTGTGGGGATAGAGCCGGAAACGATCCATCAGTTCAAAGGCGGACATATCGGGAAGCATCAGGGTCGAGAACGCCATATAGCGCGGCTCCGTAGTCGCCAAAGCAATACCTTCCTTTCCGGTATAGGCCTTCACCACTTCAAAGCCGAGGGATTCAATGGCACCGGCAACAGACTCTTCACCGGATCGGGAGACAAGAAGTGCCTGCAAATCCCAGACCTCCGCTTCTTCGGTAAGGCCCATTACCACCAGCCTTTTTTTCAGATACTCCTGATCAATCGGCAGGGTAAAAAAACCTGCCGCGGGAAACACACCGCCGATCTTGCCATCTTCGCTGAGAAAGATGGGCAACACGGCAATATCACGGGTTTGCGGATCTCTTTTCAGCGCCAGGAAAATCCCCCAACCGTCAGCCGAGTAGGGTGAAAGATCGAGCAGAATGCCCAAGGGCCGCCGTTCGGAGAGTTCCTCCAAATTAGCCACCCGGGCTCGATAGCCAGAATCTTTCAGATATTTGCAGACCACCTTGCCTCGGCCGTCGCAATCCCCCATTCCAAGTAGCCACAGTTCCTGCTCAAGTTTTTTCGCGACCATGCAGGGTCCCCATTTCTGTGTGGTGCTGAGCTGCTCCAGACCTGTCAGTAAATAGCTTCTAAATAGCACATTTTACTGCCCCAGCAAAGGAATCTTTCATCTCCAAGGATTAATCAAATACTGCTTGCCGGACAAAGGCGAATTCCCGGTGCCGCGGCACCAGCTCCAGACTCCGTACGGGAACACTCCCATCCGGATAAAAACCTTGATTTATCGAAAAGAAATTGGCATACTGCTTCGATTAGACGGGCGACAGCCCGTCTTTTTTTATCCACGGAGGGCAGCTTGGAACAGCCGTCACAATTGTAGCCTCCGGCACACATGAACGGCCTAACGTCATAACTAAACAACAGGAGTTGGATGCATGCAGGAAAAGATTCGTAACATCGCTATTATCGCCCACGTTGACCACGGAAAGACAACGCTCGTGGACGCTCTACTGAAACAGTCGGGTGTTTTCCGGAATAATGAAGTCATTACCGAACGGGTCATGGATTCGAATGACCTTGAAAAAGAACGCGGCATCACGATCCTCGCCAAAAACCTCTCCATCAGGCATGGCGAATACAAAATCAACATCATTGACACCCCGGGCCACGCCGACTTTGGCGGCGAAGTGGAGCGGGTGCTGAAAATGGTCGATTCCGTTCTCCTGCTCGTTGACGCCCTTGACGGCCCGATGCCGCAAACACGATTCGTGCTGAAAAAGTCCCTGGATCTCGGCCTGCGGCCAATCGTCGTCATCAACAAGATCGACCGGCCCGGCGCCCGGCCCGCGGATGTCGTGAACATGGTCTTTGACCTTTTTTGCGAACTCCAGGCCAATGATGAGCAGCTTGATTTTGCCATCGCCTATACCAGCGCTAAAATCGGCTATGCAAAGCTGGAACTTGCCGATGAGTCCGATTCAATGGAACCGCTCTTCCAAATGATTATCAGCAATGTGCGGCCACCGGAAGGGGATCAATCCGCTCCGCTGCAGTTGCTCGTTACCAATATCGATTATAACGATTATATCGGCAGAATCGCCACAGGCAAGATCTTTAACGGCAAAGTCAGCGCCGGAGAGACGGTAGCCCTGGTAAAGCGCAACGGAGAAATCAAGCGGGGACGAATCTCAAAACTGATCGGCTACGAAGGTCTGCAGCAGGTCGAGATCTCCGAGGCGGTCACCGGTGACATTGTGACAATAGCTGGATTTGATGAAGTCGGGATCGGCGAAACAATCGCTGACGCGGAATCACCCAGTCCCCTCCCCTATGTCTCCATTGACGAGCCGACAATTTCCATGAATTTCATCGTCAACAACTCCCCGTTTGCCGGCCGCGAGGGCAAGTTGGTGACATCACGGAACATCCGGGAGCGTCTTGACCGGGAACTTCGCACCAACGTCTCCCTGCGCATCGAGGACACCGATAATCCGGACACTTTTCTCGTTTCCGGGCGTGGCGAACTGCACCTGTCCATTTTGATCGAGAATATGCGCCGCGAAGGATTTGAAATGGCGGTTTCCAAGCCGGAAGTAATCCTGCGCCACATGGACGGTCAAAAACAGGAACCGATCGAATACCTGGTTGTCGATGTCCCCGCCGAGCACCAGGGAACAATTATCGAAAAGATGGGACCCCGCAAAGGCGAAATGGTTGCCATGCACCAGCTTGGTGAAGTCATTCGTCTCGAGTTTCTGGTACCGGCGCGAGGCCTGATCGGCCTGCGCGGCGAAGTGCTCACCGAAACCCGCGGCACCGGCATCCTGACCCATACCTTCCACGGCTATTCACCCTACAAAGGCGACATTCCCGGACGGAAGAACGGGGTCCTGATTGCCATGGAACAGGGCGAAACAACCGCCTACTCGCTGGACGCCCTGCAACCGCGCGGCGTACTCTTCATCGGCCCGGGAACGGAAGTCTACGGCGGCATGATTATCGGCCAGCACGCCAAGGACAACGATCTTGACGTCAACCCCTGTAAAGGGAAAAAACTCACAAACGTCAGAGCTTCGGGTTCCGATGACGCCATCAAGCTGACACCGCCCCGCATACTGACGCTGGAGCAGGCCCTCGAGTTCATCGATGACGATGAACTGGTCGAAATTACGCCAACCTCGATCAGGCTGCGGAAGAAGGAACTTGACCCGACCAAGAGAAAACGTCCTTCGCGCTAAAAGTGCCGCGGAGGTGGCAAAGCGCCCTGTTTCCGCTATACTTTCAAGCGGTAACTTTGCATTGACAAATGGGCGCTTTTTCTCTACTACAAAAGCAGTACCAATTTCAGATCCAGGATGATCTCAAGGCGGCGAGGATTGAGGCTGCGAGGCATACTGAAGAGTACGTTGAGCAGCCGAAGACGAGCCAACGCAGAGAAGGCCTTGATCTGGAAGTGGAAGAACTACACTGCCATTAGCCGTATCATG
>JAJZQA010000050.1 GCA_021810985.1 Deltaproteobacteria bacterium | reverse complement strand
TACAAAACCTGCTGAAAAATGCCATCGGTACTCAACTCAGAAGAACCATATATGGTGGAATTGCTACGCCACAACCTTCTTTTGGAGGATAGTTCCGTAAAAATAATCTTTGCGGACAGGAGAGATTTGCCTCCTGAATTACCGTCAGAGGAAATTGTTGACATGGGGTGTCGCGTGGATATTATCGATGAGGCTGCTTGGAAGGAAAAAAGAAAGGCAAGTTTGGAGAAATACTTTGTATTGAGACTGCCGCGGACCGTTCAGCGCGGAATTAGCGGGCGGGCCTTGGCAGGGACGACCCCTTGAACACGATTTCCAGCCGGAAGGTGAAGGCAAAGGTAGGGGCATCGGGATTTCTGTCATGCCTTTGCCAGAAGAGCTCCGGTTCCAGTTCATAGAAGAGCCAGCTTCTCAGGAAATTTTGCCGGTAGAGAGCCAGGAGCCGATAATTGTTGCCGATGGTGCTGCTGCTGGTATTGCCGTAGGCGCCTCCAGTCACCGTGACCGCGCTCCGGGGTGAGAGTTCCCGGATCAGCGAGAGTTCCGACCCCCATTCCAGTCCCCGGATTTCCTGGGAAGCGGTTCCTGCGCTGCTCCAACGCAGGATGGTGCCCCGGTCGAGCAGCTTTTCCAGGGTGATTTCCGTCGTCTCTCCCAGCAGATCGGAATTCTTGACAAATAGGGTTTCGCCGAAGCGGATCAGGGTTGTGTCGTTGACGGTGTAAAGGTAGTCGAGGCGGCTTCGGGCGAAGGCTTCGAAGGGGAGTTTTACCCGGACGCCCGCACCCGCAAATAACTGCAAGGCCGGCGTTCTGATCAGATCGTAACGAAGCTCGGTATTGACAAAGTGGGTACTCGGGGTGGTCCGGTCAAAGCCGGGACTGCCCGGGTCTCTCGGCAGGCTTTGCGTTGCCGGTTCGGGCTCGTTTTCTCCGGCGATGATCAGGCGGAACCGGTCGTTTATCTTGGAAAGACCCAGATTGAGCCTGACGCTGGGGCCGAAGTTCATGGTGCCGTCATGCTCAACCCGGAGGGAATTGCGCCAGCGGAGCTGATAGCGGGTCGGTTTGGTCCCGGGGCCATTCTCGCTGCCGAAAAAATCATCTACTTTGACGGTCTGTTCCAGAATATAGCGCTCGATGCCTTCGTGGGTTGCTTCGAATCTCTTGCCCCAGACGTCGAAAAAGCCTGGCTCTTGGTGCGCCTCTGCTTCCGCTGTGGGTCCTGCCGCCGCACATTCATCTGCCTGCGCGGATGTTGTCGCCACGAGCAGGAGCAGGAGGTAAAGCGCCGGAACAAGTGCCCATCTCCATAGGTTGAGCCGAGGTGAAGTTGCCAGCATAATACCTCTCAAAGCAACGGTACCGGCAGGGATCAGTTGCAAAAGCCGGATCAATGAATAGTATTATACCAAAATTTACCAAGGAGCCTGCCGGACGGAGAAATTAGAAGCGAATATTTGATTGGGCAAAGAAAGATTTGCCGCAAGTTTATCCTAAGTCCGACAGTCATCTAACCGAGACAGCTGCTTTGCGCTAAAACAATGGGAGAGCAAATGAAAATTTCGATGTTGCTGACATACCTGATGATCACGAGCGCGGTACTATTTCCCGCCAAACAAACCAGCGCCTGGCACGATGCCACCCACATGGCGGTGGTGAAGGCGGCCGGTCTGGACAGCTATGTTTACCTTGCCGTAGGCGCTGACATGGCCAAGGAAAAGGCCGGACAGGTCGAAACGCTGAACCATTACAACAACACGCCGCGCGGGGTCAGCATCACTCCGGAAATGGTTCTGGCCCAAGTCAGAGACTACAATAAGCCGGGTGATCGTGATGGCCATCTCTACGGGGCGATCGTTGCGGCTCTCAACGATTATCTCCTCAAGGGTTCAAGCGGCAAGTACGCCATGTACCCGCTCGGTTATGCCCTGCACTACCTTGGTGACCTGTCGATGCCTTTTCACAATATTACCTACAATGCCTTCAATAAAACGAACCATGCCGCCAATGACGGGGTCATTGAAATCTGCGGTCCCAGAGATGAAGCAACGGAGGCAAAGGTTGCCAGATTGGCGGCAGGGATTCGGAAAAGGATGGAAAACCTGCCCGTCATTCAGCTTTCCCGGGAGGTCACCGGTTTCAACAAGGAGCTGGCACTACAGATTGCCGCCATTGCCAATAATGCTTCGGCGCTCGGCTACGCGCTGGCGGATGCGACACCGCCGAGAACGCGCTTAACCGAGGAAGAAGCGTACCAGCAGCTCGCGCAAAGTGCCCGGTTGTTACAGGCGGTGGCTGCGGCACTTATCAAGTGAAGACTGGTCAGCACACAGGGGGGGAGTCGGTACCTCTGCCGCTGCCCGGCAAAAATGCCTCGGGCTGGAAAGGGAAGATCACTGCTTCTGGCCGGTAGATCTGTCGAGAACCTCCCGGACCTTTTGCAAGAGTCTGGTCTGCGTAAATGGTTTTGCGATCAGGACCGGATTATCCGCGAGAATTCTGCTGCTGCTCAAGATGTCGTCGGTATAGCCACTCATGAAAAGCGCCTTGACTTCCGGATGCGTCTTTTTGATCTCGCAATAGGCTTCCTTACCGTTTTTTTCAGGCATCATGACATCGAACAGGAGCAGGTGGATAGCGTCTGCGTGTGTCAGAAACATCTCTACTGCCTCTGCACCATCCCTTGCCTCGATCACCTGGTAACCGCATTCTTCAAGCAGGGTCTTGGCGAGATTTCTCACCACCTGGTCATCTTCGGCCAGGAGGATGGTTTCTGAACCAATGGGCGGCGCTGTCAGCTCGGATTTTTCCGCTGGTACGATTTCTTCCTGGAGTATCGGCAGGTAAATCCTGAAAGTTGTTCCTGTACCCGGCCTGCTGTGGACATCTATGTAGCCGCTGTGCTGCTTGATGATCCCGTAAACTATGGCCAGACCGAGTCCCGTCCCTTTTCCGGTTTTTTTCGTGGTGAAAAACGGTTCGAAGATCCGCTCTCGCAGCTTTCCGTCCATGCCGAGGCCGGTATCGGAGACGGATATCAGGGCATAGGCTCCCGGCTGACCATATCCCTGCGTTCGGATAAATTCCTGATCGAGGGTGACCCGCTCCGTGGTGATGGTGAGGTGCCCCCCTTCAGGCATGGCATCACGTGCATTGGTGACGAGGTTCATCATGATCTGTTCGATTTGGACCGAATCCGCCTGAACGACACAATTGCCGCTGGTATTGACCCGGAGTTTGATATCCTCCCGAACCAGCCGCGAGAGAAGTTCTCGGGACTTGCCGATAATGTCGTTCAGCAGAACCGGTTGAAGTTTGACCGGTTGCTTTCTGCTGAAAGCCAGCAGGTTGCTGGTCAGATTTGCCGCCTGTTCCGCCGAGTAGATAATCTGGTTGACGTATTTCCCCAGAGACGGCGTATTGGCCGTCTTGATCTGCAGCAGATTGCCGTAGCCGATAATCGCGGTGAGCATGTTATTGAAATCGTGGGCGACGCCGCCGGCAAGCTGTCCGATGGCTTCCATCTTCTGGGCATGACGCAGTTGCTCTTCAAGCTGTTTGCGGTCGGTAATGTCCTGGAAATTCTCGACGATGATCTCCCGGTTGCCGACCGGAATCCTCCGGGCGCTCTTGATGATCGGCACATGCCGGCCGTCGCGGGCTTTTACCGCCGTTTCATCATTGTCGATCCGTTCCTTGCCCAGATCGAAGATCGGACAGAGGTGCGGGCCCTTCGGACAGATAATGCCGCATAACTGGCCAACGAGCTCCTCTCGCGAATAGCCGGTTGCCGCGCAAAGGACATCATTGACGTCTTCGATGATATAGTTGCTGTTGACCGTGAAGCTGCCGCCGGGAAGATTATTGAACAAGGACCGCCATTTTTCTTCGGCCAGTTTGCGTTCGGTCACGTCTTCGAGCGTTTCCAGGGCTCCGACCACGTTGCCCCGGGTATCCCGGAGCACCGCCGCGGTCAGGTGCAGCCATTTACCCTGATCGTCCCGGCCGGGGAAAAACTCCGTTATTTCATAGGCTTCTTCCGCAATTTTCGAAGGAGAGCCGTTTTCTCCATACCATTGTGCAACCTGGCCGGTATCCCCGGCCGCCAGTAAATTGGCCAATACCGGCCGTTCCTCACCATAGAAGGCAGACCAGGCCCGGTTTGTGCCGATAATTTCGGCGGCTTTCACTCCGCTCAGTTGCTCCTGTGCCTCGTTCCAGTAAAGGATCTCCTGATCCTTGTTGAGGACGAAGATCGGGAGCGGCAGGTTCCGGATCGTTGCGGAGAGCATCTGCCCACTTTCCCTGAGGGCCTCGTCCGCCTGTCCGCGCTCGCCGCTGTCACGGTTCCGAGCCAGGTTCTTGAGAGCGATTTCGACCGGAACCCGCACCATTTCGCGAAAACTGTCGAGGACCGCGATTATTCCTTCTCTACTGAAAACCGGGATTTGCTTGCATGCGTTGAGATAGCCTTCTTCGTCCTGGTCAGAGAAAAATCGTCCGGTGAGCAAGGTTGCCACACATCTTCCGTCTATCATCAGCGGCGTGGAAAGATGCCGCAGCCCGCGTGTGCAGGTGAATTCGAGAAATTCTCCAGCAGGGTCCAGCACATGACCGGCCGTGGCGTAATTCCCTTCTTGAAGGAACTCGCAGCAGTCATTCTGCTGCGGGTGAAAAGGGCAGCACGGATCGTGACTGCCGGCGGCCGCAACAGTGACCCCGCTGAAATCGAGAATGGCAGCGAACAGCCCGGTCATCCTGTGGCAGGTTTCCACCAGGCGTTGCGACTGCTCGGCCGTGACCAGTTGTGTAATAGTAACATTGACCATCGTGTCCTCGTTGTAAATCCCTACCCATGTGCGTGAGCATGTAATGCTCAGTTTTGGCTTGTAATTATCTTGTCCCTGGAATCAGCGGAAGTGATACAGGCTGCGGTAGCGTTTGTACTGCTTCGAGAATAGCGGAGAAGCAAGTTTTCTACCAGTTATTTTGGTGAAAATGTATTCATAAGGTAAGACATGTCTCAAGCGCGTATCTGCTGGTTGGCCTTTTTCCTCAAAGGGGAGATCTGCATACGCTGAGTTCTGCTCTGAAACGCACGGTGTGTCTCGTGCGTGTTACTATTGAACACGCTGGCGAATAAATTCTCCACAACGTTGTTCGCGAGAACGGCAGATATTTTTATTACCTTTGGTCGGGAAAAATCCGGCAGGTAGAGTAATTATTCATTAAAAAGTTGCGAGTGTTTCCACGGTTTTGCTTGCCGGCCTCAGGTCCCGCAGAAAGTTTGGTAGCATTGTGCCGAAGGTTCTGGCGGCGAGCGATAGTCGTAATCTTCGGCTCGCTCAGCGTAGGGCCGGGACAAGACTTCGAGCAGTTTCGCCATGACCGTGAAATCACTCCGTTCGACCGCTGCCTCCAGGGCTTCCTCCACCCGGTGGTTACGGGGGATGACGGCAGGGTTATGGGCCCGCATCAGCGTGCGAGACTCTGCGGCGGTTTGAGGCTGTCGCGCCAGGCGCTCCTGCCAGCGCCGCTGCCAATCCAGAAATCCCGCGTCACGGAACAGCGCTGTATCCGCCGCTGTTTCCGCGGTAAGCTCGCGGAAGGTGTTGGTGAAATCGGCGCGGTTCTGCTGCATGCAGGTGAGCAGCTCTTTCGTCAGCTCGAGATCAGCGCTTTCTTCGTTGAACAGGCCCAGCTTTGCCCGGATACCGGAGAGCCGGTAGCGGAGAAAAATCTCCGGAAAGGTTGAGATCGCTTCTTGCGCAAGCCGGACGGCCTGGTCCTGTTCCTCATGGAGGATCGGCAGCAGCGTTTCGGCAAAACGGGTGAGATTCCATTGCACGATCTGCGACTGGTTGCCGTAGGCGTAGCGGCCGCCCTGGTCGATGGAACTGAACACGGTGGCGGGATCATAGGCATCCATGAAGGCGCACGGGCCGTAATCGATGGTTTCGCCGCAGAGCGACGTGTTGTCGGTGTTCATCACCCCATGGATGAAGCCGACCTCCAGCCACTTCGTTACCAATGCCGCCTGCCGCTCCATTACCCGGTAAAGCAGGGCAAGATAGCGGTCTTCCGCGTCACACAGATCGGGGTAGTGACGGCGGATGGTGTACTCCGCCAGCGTGCGGATACCTTCCAGGTCGCCCTTTGCCGCGAGGAATTCAAAGGTACCGACGCGGATGTGGCTGGCCGCAACGCGGGTGAGGATCGCGCCTTGGAGCGGGGTTTCGCGGAATACCTGTTCGCCAGTGGTCACGACCGCGAGGCTGCGGGTCGTGGGAATGCCAAGGGCGTGCATGGCCTCGCTGATGATGTATTCCCGGAGCATTGGACCCAGTGCCGCGCGACCGTCGCCACGCCGGGAAAAAGGCGTTCGGCCGGAACCTTTTAGCTGGATGTCGAAACGTTCGCCGCCGTGCGTGATTTGTTCGCCGAGCAGAATCGCCCGGCCATCGCCCAATATGGTGAAAGAGCCGAATTGGTGTCCGGCATAGGCTTGGGCAATCGGCTCCGCGCCCGCGGGAATCAGATTGCCGGCAAAGATGGCGGCGCCTTCGTCTCCTGCCAGGGCCTCCGGACGCAAGCCGAGCGATTCGGCCAGCAGCCGGTTGAACACCACCAGACGCGGTTCACGCACCGGTGCCGGGTTCAGGCGCGCATACAATGATTCCGGAAGACGGACATAGCTGTTGTCAAAATTCCAGCCTGCTTCTAGTTGTTTCGTACTGGTGTTTGCTTTCATGGGCTTCCTATTCTCTACATGAGCGGTACCATCGCGATGAACTGCTTTTCTGGGACCGGCTCACGTGCGTTTATTTCTTGAAATACATTTTACGCTCCCGGCGGGCAATTGTCAGGGCTTTTCTCCCGGGAGCCGGGGCTCGATGCCGGTGCAAGAAACAACGGTGATGGTTTCACAACTTCTCCAACAGCTCCTTTAGGCCCTGCGAGTCCTCTCCACTTAATTGTTGACAAGGTGCGCTACGTGTATACTATCGATGAGGCTCTGATAAAGTAACTATGCAGCAGAGGATCGACTCGGCGGCCCGGCTGACTCGGGCGGTCATCCCGTTGAAGTCAGGTAGAATACCTGTCGTCTTGACGGTGTCTTGCTACCCTTGAACCCTCTCTGGCCTGATTTTTCGCGGGCACCATCGATAAGGAGAGAACGTGAAGACAGTTGCGGCGGAACTTGCCTTTTTCCTGCGCGGTCAGGCACGAAAAAACCTGAAACTGCTCATAGTGTATTGCTGTTTTCTGTTTACCATGGTGCTGGTCTACGCCATGGTGTTCCGTCACCTCATGTGGTATCTGGAGGGGCGGGAGTATTCCATCATTGCCGGGATCTATTGGACCATTACGGTCATGACCACCCTTGGATTCGGCGATATTACCTTTCACTCGGAGCCCGGCTACATCTTTGCCGCCTTGGTAACCATCTCCGGGGTGATTTTCCTCCTGATTCTCCTTCCCTTCGGTATGATCAGCCTGTTTATCGCTCCCTGGATCGAGGAGCGGATCCGCTACCGGCCGCCGCCCGAACTTCCAAATGATATGCAGGGTCACGTGCTGATCTTCGGTATCGATGCCGTTACCCGCGCCTTGATGCGAAAGATGCAGGGGCGGCGGATGCCTTTTGTCGTGATAGCGGCCAACCATGACGAGGCTTATGCCTTGGAAGCTCAAGGGCTGCGGGTCTTGTACGGCATCCCTACCGATTCGGCGTTTCTCAGCGGCGCGCGTGTCGCACAGGCCCGCTACATCATCTCCAACCTGGGCGACCCCGAGACGATCAACCTCTCCCTGACCGTTCGGACACTGTGTGAAACGCCCATTGCCGTTATCGCCGAAGAGCCGGAGCATGTGGAACTGCTCAGGCTGGCAGGTGCGAACCAGGCGATTCCCCTTTCCCGGATTCTCGGCCGCTACCTGGCGATCCGGGCAACTACCCGGGGGGCCAAGGCCCATGTGCTCGATTCGTTCGGGACGCTGCTCATTGCCGAGATTCCGCTCTATGGAACGCCTTTTGTCGGCAGGACTTTAGAGCAGATCAGCCTTCGCCAGCAAACCAATCTGGCTGTTATCGGCCTCTGGGAGCGGGGAGTATTCAGTATTCCCCGCCGTGACTCACTGCTTTCTGAAAAAGCCTTGATGGTGTTGGCCGGAACCCAGGAACAACTTGTGGCACTCGAACGGCTCATTGATGAAAAGTCCGGCGAGGACCTGGTCTTTGTCCTGGGGCACGGCCGCATCGGTTGTGCCGCTGCTTCGTATCTTGACAATATGGGGGTTCCGTTCGTCCTGGTTGATCAGCAGGAAAACCCCCATTGCGAAGAGCATTCAGCGGTCGTGGGCGATGCCACCAGCCGGGCGCTGCTGTGGAAGTCGGGAATTGCCCGGGCGCGGGGACTGATTGTCACCACTAACGACGACAACTCAAACATCTTCATGACACTGGCGGCCCGCCACTCCAATTCTCACATCCGCATCGTGGCCCGCGCCAATCGTGAGGAAAACGTTGATCAACTCTACGCGGCCGGCGCCGATTTCGTGGTCTCCAATGCCTCGGTCGGGGCTAGTATTCTAACTAATGTCCTGGAGAACAAGGAGTCGATCTATCTGAGCGAAGGGATCGGGGTCTTCCGCCGGCCGCTGCCGCCAAATCTGGCCGGTATGCGCCTGAATGAGGCCCACATCCGGCGCCAGACCGGCTGCTCCGTCGTGGCAATCGAAAACTCGGAGTCTGCGGAGCCGCTGATAATGCCGCCACCTGAAACCGTCCTGGAAGCGGGCTCGGACCTGATTCTCATCGGCAGCCCGGAGCAGGAAGAGGATTTTAACAGGACGTTCCGGTGACCACACATGAAGAAAAATAATATTCCTTCATTTCTGCACTCCTACCGATTTTCCCTGCTGCTGATCGCTTCCATTGTTTTCGGAGCTCTCCTCGGCATCATCATGAAAAAAGATGCTGCCATGTTCAAGCCGTTGGGCGACATCTTTCTCAATCTGCTCTTTACCGTGATTGTCCCGCTGGTCTTCTTTTCCATCTCATCCACCGTTGCCGCGATGACCAATCTCCGGCGTCTGGGTAAAATCCTCTTGCTGATGGTTCTGATCTTTGTCGCCACCGGGCTTGTCGCTTCAGTGGTCATGATCGCCGCCGTCGTCCTGTTCCCGCCTGCCCTCGCTTCGAGCATCCCCTTGCCCGCGGCAATTGAGGTGCAGCATCTCAAAGCCTCCGAGCAACTTGTGCGTGCTTTTACCGTCTCCGATTTTCCCAACCTTTTATCCAAGAACAACATGCTGGCCTTGATTGTCTTTTCGCTGCTGACCGGTCTTGCCACCTCCGCGGTGGGCGAAAAGGGCAAGACCTTTGCCGCTTTTCTGAGCTCGGCCAATGAAGTGATGATGAAACTGATCAGCTTCATCATGTATTACGCGCCGATCGGCCTCGGGGCCTACTTCGCCTACCTGGTCGGGGTGTTCGGCCCGGAGTTGCTCGGTTCCTATGTCCGCGCCATGACCCTCTACTATCCGACCGCCCTGATCTATTTTGCCGTTGCCTTCAGCTGCTATGCTTTTCTGGCCGGTCGGGCCCGCGGCGTGAAAAAATTCTGGCGCGAGATTATTCCGCCTTCGCTTATCGCACTTGCCACCGGCAGTTCGATTGCGACGATCCCCGCCAATCTGCAGGCGGCGGACAACATCGGCGTACCAAAGGATATCAGTGAGGTGGTCATTCCGGTCGGCGCCACGATCCACATGGAAGGTTCCTGTCTGGCTGCCGTGCTGAAGATCGCCTTTCTCTTCGGCATATTTCAGATGCCCTTCAGCGGACTTGAGCCGATTCTTACCGCCCTGGGGATCGCCCTGCTGACCGGCGTGGTGGTCAGCGGCATCCCCGGCGGCGGCACGATCGGTGAGTTGTTGATCCTGTCCTTCTATGGCTTTCCCCCGGAAGCGCTGCCCCTGATTACGATGATCGGCACCCTGGTGGATGCGCCCGCCACTATGATCAACGCTGTCGGAGATAATGTTTCCAGCATGCTGGTCGCCCGGGTGCTGGGTGGCAAGAGCTGGATGGAATCGTCAGGGTGAAGGAGAACGGGCGAGGGAAATGATGAAAGTAGCGGTTAAATTCACCTTCTTTCCGGCGGCGTTGTTTTTCTGCCTGATGTCGATTCTTTGGGTCGCACCGGATGTTTCGGCAGAGGAAGCTCTGGCCGCATGGCTCCAAGCATCCCTGGAGACTTTGGCTGGCGACTCATCCCAGGTACTGATGGTAATGGGAGAAGAATCAGCCGGAACTACGGCGATGCTCTATGCCCTGGAGAAGAGGGCAGGTGTCTGGCGCACTGCTTTCCCGGCGCTGCCGGCCCTGATCGGCAGAAACGGCTTTGCCCCGCCGGGCGAGAAAAAGGAGGGGGACGTCCGGACGCCATCCGGGGTTTTTGCCCTGAAGCGAGCCTTTGGCTATCCAGCGGCGGTCGATACCCGCCTGTCCTACCGGCAGTCCGGTGACAACGATATCTGGGTGGACGACGGCAATTCTCCCGACTATAACCGCTGGGGCCGGAAGGGCGAAACGTCCGCTACTTCATTTGAGCAGATGAAATTGAACGATGATCGCTACAAGTACGGCATCGTTATCGAATACAACACCGACCCGGTTGTCAAAGGGGCGGGCAGCGCCATCTTCATCCATGTGCGGTGCGAGGAACACTTGCCGACCCAGGGCTGTGTCGCCCTGGCCGAAAACGATATTCTGCGGGTCCTCGGCTGGCTGGAGCCACAGGCAAAACCGCTGGCGATCCTGGGGACAAGAAATTCAATCGTCTTGTTGGCCAAGGGTGAACGTGTATCATCAGACTGCTTGGCGAGTGAGCGGAGATGACAGTTACCGGGTGTCCGGTATGCTGTGTAAAATATCCGGTTTGTGCAGGGGGCCGGTTTCCTTTGTCTGGAAATATACCGATTGGTATAAAACGCGCTTGACATAAATATACCGCTTGGTATATTTAGCGGTATCAATGCCGATACGGAGGTTTAAAACCTCTGTGTC
>JAJZQA010000049.1 GCA_021810985.1 Deltaproteobacteria bacterium | reverse complement strand
CTGGCAGAAAAACACGAATCTGAAGCGCTGTACTGGAACAGAAAGACAGATCAGATCATCAACGAGAATGAGATTGAAAGGAGAAAGAGGGATGGCAAAAGTAGCAAAGATTAAGGCAGTAGCGGCAGCGCACCGGGTGCCACAGTCTCGGGAAGAGGTGGTCAACATGATTGCCGAGATAGGCAGCCACCAGCGGGACCGGCAGCGTCTGAAAGCGGATATGGATGACCAGATCACCGCCATCCGCGAGAAATACGACAAGATTATCACCCCGCACAACGAGGCGATTCAACAGCTTACCGACGGCGTGCATACCTGGAGCGAGGCTAATAAAGATGCCTTGACTAATGGCGGCAAAATCAAGACCGCCAACCTGATGACTGGCGAGATCCGCTGGCGGATGCGCCCCATGTCCTGCAAAGCCGTCCGGGTCAAGGAGGCTATCGAGGAGATCAAGCAAAAGGGGCTGGCGGCGCTCTTTCTTCGCACCAAGGAGGAGATCAACAAGGAAGCCATCCTGGCCAACCCGGAGGCCGTCCAAGGCTGTCGCTGGATCAGCCTGGAACAAGGTGAGGACTTCGTGATCGTGCCGTTCGAGACCGACCTGGAGGAGGTGGCTTGATGGCCCGCCTTGTCGCTGAATACGAACCGCAGACCGTCGCCGAGTTGCAGGCAATCCTGACCAACCTGCCGTACGAGATGCCGGTATCCGATGCCATGGGTGAGTTGCTCTGCCTCCGGATCTATGAGGATGACGGCACCGGAGAGCAGTTCATGGAGGTGTTCTGATGCGAGCACCATACTTCCGGCTCACCAGCCGCTGCAACAACGACCTTTGTCCGGTGGACACCTTTATCACCGAGCGCAAGCGAATTCATTACACCTCCACCAGTGGACGCTTGGAGACCTGCACGCGACAGGTTTGCCCGGAATGCAAGACCTGGGGATTCATCATCGATACAGAGGAAATCAGATAGCAGCACCAACTCACGAAAGGAGAAACACCATGTCGTACTCGGTCAACACCCCCTGCGGTAACTGCACCAAGAGAAAAGAAGGCTGTACTGATGGCATTGTCGTGACCGGAGCTGTCCAGGGCATTATCCACGCCATGCCGTTTGGCACCGGACACAAGGGCAGCGGCTCTGTCACTCTGGAGTGCCATAACATCCAGAGGGAGGAACCGGCAGGAGAGTAACCGCGAAACGGATCATTTTGCCGACACCGGCAAGGTGATCCGTCGCCCCAGGGTGGCGCCTGGGGCCTGATGAGCAGCCAAGGAGACCGCGTGCAAAAACAGCCTGAAAAACAAAAAAAGCGGCAAAAGCGCACGCACATGAGCGGCGAGGAGCTGAAGCGGATCAGGATCGGGATGAAGTTCGGCACCTGCGATATGTATCGTACCCTGGGCCTGCCGCGCCGTACCTATCAGGATTACGAAGCCGGCAAGCGTGGCATCCCCGAGGATGTTGCCCAGCGGATCAGAGAGGCCCACCGGCGCGACCGTGAATTCATGGCCGGTCTCCCGACCCGGATCGACGCGGCAATCGAGAGGAAATTCCCAGGTGGAGTGATCCCCTCATTCCAAGACGAAAAAGAGGAAGAGCTATGACGAAAGCGGATTGGGATCATGTTGAGCAGTGCCTGTCGAACCAGTTTCAGCCAGTGGGGCTTATCTGCGATGGTTATCACCTCTGTCTCTGCCTGGAGCGCATCAAAATGAAGCTCGTCATCGCGTTCTATGTGAACGGCTCGCTCAAGGGCAAATGGATGCAAGAGGATTGCGAGGAGCGGCGGCGCTTCTTCCGGTCGGTCAAGAAGTCAGCCTGGACGGCAAAGAGCCGCACCGCCATGCAGAAGATGAGCAAACGAATCCTCAAGCGGATGAACGTCGATCCGACCGAGACATTCACAGTCCATTACCCCTGGTGGACATCATTCAAGGCGCTCAAGTCGCACCTGGTCAAAAACAACGTCAGCATCGAGCTGGCGCCAGACTGGAAATATGAAGCCAAAGGTGAGGCCGTCTGACATGGGCAAGATGAAGCTCAACCCGCGCTACAACGTCCTTTCCTTCCGGGCCTCCGACGAAGAGCTGGAAGTGATCGACGCCGCGATCAACGGAGGCAGCCGGCAGCAGTTTCTGCTGGAAGCGGCCTTGGAGAAGATCCTGCGCGATGAAGAATACGCCTTCCGGGAGCGGGTGAGCAGTGTCCTGGGACAAGGATAAGCAGATCGACTTCGAGGAACGCGCCGGGATCATGGAGTTTTGCGGTGGGCTCCCCAGGGCCGAAGCCGAGCGCCTGGCGCGGGAGCGGCCCTGGGAAAAGGACAAACAGTGGGGCATGCCGAAGCCGGAGCAGATGACCTTTTCGGATGATCCGCTGGCAGCCGAGTTCTTTCAGACAATGAAGAGGCTGTACGGAGAATGATTATGGAAGACCGGATTGACGAAAGCGGATGGATGCAGCAACGGCTCCCGTTGCCGGAATCGAGGGGGGGGGGGTATGAACTCAAAAACTCACAGAATGTATTGCAAATTGGAAGGATGGGGTTACGTCGCCTCATGCCCGGAACTTACAGATTACAAGACAAGCAAGATGAATGGCCCCCGAGCAGCAGCTGAAATTCTTGCTGCTCATGTCTATGGAAAGAACAATTACTCCCTCAAGCGAGTGAGCTTCAAGGTTTACGATATTTCAGTTAAATGAGGATTAAACCATGGCTTACAGACCCTTAAAAAAACTCTCTCCCGAGGATCAGTGGAACCGTGATCGCGCCCGCATCCATGCCCTGCTGGGCAAGGTGAAAAAGGCGCAGCCCGGTTACGACGATGACAACTACAGGGACACGATCCTGGACATCAGCCACGGCCGCGCCGACTCCTCCAAGGAGTTGACGGACCGCGAGCGCCAGGAACTGATTGACCGGCTGTCAGTGCTGGCCGGGGAGGGACCACGGAAGCCGTGGCAGCCCAAGGACAAGCGCAGCTACCCAGGCCGGCCGAAGAACATGGACAAGCGCGGCCAGAGCCGTGACGAGCAGCTCGGCAAGATCGAGGCGCTCCTGACCATCGGCAAGAAGTCATGGGCCTACGCCGATGCCATTGCCAAGGCGGTTTGCAAGGTGGACAAGGTGGCCTGGGTGAAAGACGGCGACCTGTACAAGATCATCACTGCCCTGCGCAAACAGGCCCAGCGTCAAGGATGGGACCTGTCCGGAGAGAAGCGGTGAACACCGCCACCCTTGAAACATACCGCGACCTCTACCCGGAGATCCTTAACGACATCTGGGACAAGGTTGCGGAACTGCTGGCAGGGCACGGCATGCCGCCGGAAACGGCAGAATACGCAGCTCTGCTGGCCGTGGAATGGATACGCACCACCTGGGGCGGTCAGATCCAAGTGGCCCGGCGGCTGAGTGACCCGCGTCCGCAAAAACAGATACCACAGGATGACAGCTCCGGGCTCCTTCTCGACGTGCCGTCGGCCACGCCCGACCCGGTCACCTCGGACCGCTTCCGCCAGTTCCGCGACCAGGTCGCCGCCATACTGACCCAGGTTGTTCCCGATCAGGCCGGTCACGCCGCCGTGGCCGCAGAAGTGGCGCTCCTGGTGCAGCGCGATTTTCGGGGTGAATACATCCCCAAGGTGCCGAAGCTGGACCAGCTGCAGCGTGACCGCGAGATATGGCTGAAATTCCGGGGATCGAGCAACATGGATCAGTTGGTGCGCGAAACTGGCCTCAGCGTCATCCGGATCTACCAGATCAACGCCGAGGTGCAGAAGCGCAAGGACAAGTATGATCAGCCTCTGCTGCCGTTCTTCGGCACAACCTCTTGACAACCTTTCCGTAACGCGATACAAAGCCCGGAATAAACCCGCCACCCTCAAAGCCTCTCCACACCTTGGAGGGGCTTTCGCATTTAAAGCCGCTTTAACTGCACATTTCCCGTATCCCGGCTAATCTGTCCCCGCACTGCAACTGGACCGGCGCTCCCGGTCCATTCCAGCACAAAGGAGACAGCCATGCCCGACCGTATGTCCACCCACCGAAAGGAACTGATCCGCTGCCTGCCGTTCCTCGGCCTCTTCGCCCTGACCCTGCTGTTTTATAAGGGCGACTACGAGGCCATCGTTGGCGCCATCTACATCCTCACCGTCGTATCATTCACCGCCCTGATCGGCCACTACATCCGCAAGGCGCTCTTCCCCTACGCCGACATCCAGGTCGCCTGGAAGAAGGCCCTGGAGACGCCGCTCACCTCCGCCCTGGTCTGGATCGCCATGCTGGCCTTCCTGTTCGGCATAATCGCCCTCGCCGCAGGCGTCATCAACCCCGCCAAGGCTTCGGCCGCCACTGAACCCACCGCCAAGGCCAAGCGCTACCTGCCGGCCCTTAAAGACGCCTTTAACGCCCACTGGCCTGATGCGCCGCTTCGGCACTATGCCGGCGGCCAGATCGAGCAGGAATCGGCCGGATGGAACGAGCGGGCCGAGCTGAAGACCTCCCGCGAGTACGGCTTCGGTCTGGGGCAGATCACCGTGACCTCCCGCTTCAACAATTTCAAGGCCGCCCAGCGGATCTTTAAGGACTGGAAGTGGGAGGACCGTTTCAACGTCAAGTATCAGCTCGGCTATGCCGTCATCACCGACAGATCGAACTTCAAGGAGGTCTCCCGGCTCTTCCGAGACGATGACTCACGCTGGCGGGGCTCTCTGGTGGCCTACAACGCCGGCTACGGCACCGTCTTGCAGCGCCGCGCCCTAGCCATCCGCACCGGAGTGCCGCATGACCGATGGGCGGGTGGGCTTGACCAGGTTGCCATGCCCTACGAGCAGAAGCTCCTCTACGGCCGCCCCCTGGCCAAGATGCGCAACGAGTACCCGCACATCATCTGTGACGTCCGGGCGCCCAAGTACCTCGGGTGGGTGTGATGCAGTTTCTGACCGGTTTGATAACCCGCTCTCCCTGGGGCCTCCAGGCGCTGATCTATGTGACTGCCGCGCTGCTGATCATCTGCATCGGCCTGGGCGTCACGGTCGAGATCCAGAGCGCCCGCCTCGATGCCGCCAAGGCCCGGCAGGATGTCCTTGGTGACAAGCTGGCCACCCAGAACCGGGCCGTTACCATCTGGAAGGCCGAGGCGGACAAACAGGCGCAGCGGGTCAAGGAAGCCGCCAAGAAGGCAGAGCGCGTCCGCACCGTCACCGTCGAGCGGGTCCGCACCGTCACCGTGGCCGCCATTCCCCCGGCCTGCCCGGACGCCGTCAAGTGGGGAGCGGAGCACGCCCTGGAGTTCAACAAGCGCTGGGAGGATGAAGAGTGAAACACTTTGCGCCTTTGGCCATGATCCTGATCCTGGCCGGATGCGGCACCCTGCCGCGAACCGTGGAAGTTCCGGTGGCCGTGCCCTGCACCGCGCCCCCCGAGGTGACCCGGCCGCACCTGGCCATCCGGAACCTCCGGACCGATTCGCCACCGGCTGATGTGGTCCGCGCCTACGCCGAATCCCTGGAGGCGGTTGCCGGCTACGCCGAGCAGCTGGAGACGATCCTGGACGGGTACCGTGGAGGCAGCAGTGCCCGATGACATGGATATGGTTCAGGGGATCAACGAGCAGTTCCAGGCTGCCGCCCTGGCCGAACATCAGCGCAACCGGCCAACCGGCCCGGCCGCAACCCACTGTGATGATTGCGGCGAGGAAATACCCATCAAGCGGCGGCTGGCAATGCCAGGCTGCCGCAGGTGCATAGAATGTCAATCTGATTTTGAGGAGGGAGTGTATGGCTGTTGAGTGGCACGACCCAGGGGTCATTGTCCCGGCGGTAATGGCGTGGACGGGGGTGCTTATAACTGCGCTCCGCTGGTCTCTCGGCCGGAACCTGCGCGAGGTGGAACGGAGCATCAGCGAGGCGTCCGCGAAGGCAGTAAATGCCAACAAGGAAGCCGGTCTTCTGAAAGATGAATTCAGCCGCGCCCTGGCGGATTTTGACAAGGAACTGCAGCGGCGCTGCGCCGGGCATAGCGGGCGACTGAATGAAACGGAGGTAAAGGTCGAACGGATCGGATCAGAGGTGCACTCACTGCCCAGTTATGGCGCGTTTATGGATATATCAAAACGGATCGAGCAGCTGCACGGCGACGTGCATGAGGTCGCTGGCAGGTTGGATGGCATAGGCCGCGCCGTGGACTTGATGAATGAATTCCTGATCAACAACGGGAGGGGCAAATAATGAATTATTCCGACCTGAAGACCGCCGACATCCGGCTGGTGATCCTGCGCGAGCTGGCCGATACCGACGGGTATGCCAGCAACGAGAGCGTACTGCAACTGGTCCTTGCCAAGTACGGCCACGCCGTGGGGCGCGACCGGGTCCGCACCGATCTGTACTGGCTCCAGGAACAGGGTTTGCTGGCAATTAACGACGTAGGTGTGCTGGTTGCCACCGCCACCCAGCGCGGGCTGGATGTCGCCACGGGTGCGGCCACGGTGCCGGGTGTCAAGCGCCCAGGCCCGAGAGGCTGACCCATGCCCAAACCTTCCACCATTGAAATACTGCCTCCGGATATCAAGGCCAATCTCCAGGCGTGGCTCCAGGACCCGCGCATCACCCAGGAGGAGGCCACCCGGCGCACCAACGCCCTGCTCGATCTGGCGGGCGTTCCCGAGCGGGTGACCAAGAGCAGCGTTAACCGCTATGCGGTCCGCATGGCCGAGGTGGGAGAGAAGCTCAAGCAAAGCCGCGAAGTGGCCCAGATGTATATCTCCCAGGTTGGCGCGGCTCCCCAGGGGCAGACCGGCCTGCTGATCAACGAAATGCTGCGCACCATGGCCTTTGATCTTACCCTCAAGATACAGGACGCCGATATCGCCGATCCGGAGATCATGGCCGCCACCATCGACCAGGTCAAGGCACTGGCACTGGCCGTCCAGCGGCTGGAGCAATCGGCCACCATCAACGTCAAGCGCGAGGCGGAAATACGAAAATCAGCGCTTGCCGATGCTGCCGAGGCGGTTGAAAAGGCCGCTGTGCAGCAAGGTCTCAACGCTGAACAGGCAGCCTTCTGGCGCCAACAGGTTCTGGGGGTACAGTGAGCCAGCCCGGCGACGTCATACGCATTCTGGATGATGCCGAGTTGCCGCCTCGGGCACGGGAGATTCCAACAGACGGAAGTTTTGATCCTCTTGCTGACGGCGTGCTTATGCTGCACCAGCGTCAATGGATCAAGCAGATCCACGAGCATGATCTGAATATCTCCGAAAAGGGCCGTCGCACTGGCATCACCTATGCCACCGCCCTGGACGATACCATCACCGCTGCCAGCAACCGCAAGGCTGGAGGCGATAATGTGTACTACGTCGGCGACACGAAAGACAAGGGGCTAGAGTTTATCGGCTACTGCGCCAAGATGGCCAAGATTATGGCTTGTGCCATGGCCGAGGGGTGGAACGGCATCGAGGTGTTCCTGTTCGAGGACCAGCAGGATGACGGATCAAGCAAGCAAATCACCTCGTACCGCATCCGTTTCGCCTCCGGCTTCCAGATCGTGGCCCTGTCCAGCAACCCGGCCAACATTCGCGGCCTCCAGGGGATCGTCAACATCGACGAGGCTGCGTTCCACAAGAACGTTCAGGCCGTGATTGATGCCTGTACCGCCCTCCTTATCTGGGCCGGCAAAATCCGGATCATCTCCACCCACAACGGCATGAAGAATGCCTTTAATCAGCTGATCCGAGATGCGAGGGCCGGGATCAATGGTTACAAGGTATTCCACTGCACCTTTGACGACGCGGTCAACAACGGCCTCTATGAGCGGGTCTGTCTGATCAAGGGATGGACGCCAACTTCGGAGGGGAAAAAGACATGGTACGACGGCATCATCAAGGGCTACGGCAGCAATATTGCCGCCAAGAAAGAGGAGCTTGACGCCATTCCCCGCGAGGGCTCCGGCGTGGCGATCCCCGGCGTACTGGTCGAGCAGTGCATGAAAGAGGTGCGTCCGATCCTTCGCTTGGCCCTGGGCAGCGATTTTGTACCAAAGGCCATGAAATACCGAGACGGATGGATAGCCGATTGGATCGTGACGCATGTCAACCAGGCGTTGCTGACGCTTGACCCGACAATACAGCACAGCTTTGGATCTGACTATGCCCGGCACGGTGACTTTGCCGTATTCGGCCCAATGACCATCTTGCAGGATCTGAAACGGATGGTGCCGTTCATCCTGGAAATGCACAACGTCCCGACCCGTCATCAAAAGCAAATCCTCTGGCACATCATCGACCATCTGCCCAGGTTTCGCAATGGGGCCATGGATGCCACCGGCAACGGCTATGGTTTGGCCGAGGAAACGGCAGACAAATACGGCCGTCCACGCATCCTGGAGGTCATGCTTAATGACGCATGGTACCGAGAAAACATGACCGCATTCCAGCAGGCTTTTGAGGATGCCATGTTCGATCTCCCCAGGGACATCGACATTCTTAACGACATTCGGACCCTGGAGCTGATCGACGGCATCATCAAGCTGCCCAGCCTGCGCGTCCAAGACACGAAGGATGCCGACTTCAAGCGCCACGGGGATGGGGCAATCATGCTTGCCTTGGCGCATTTTGCAACAAAGCAGGATTCCGGACCCGGCTGGGCCGCATCCAGGCCCGCCGTCAACCAGAATGGTTTCATGGGTCTTTCCGGCGGATCATCCAAAGATATTCTCGCGGGGTACAACTGATGACAAACGGCCTCTATCTTCCCGACGGCACCTTCATGCGCTTCTCCGAACCAGCGGCCACCTCCGGATCTCTCTCCGAGGAGATCGCCGTCCGGTCGCGCAGCATCGATTACTATGCCATCGGCAACATGTATCTGCCCAACCCCGACCCGGTGCTCAAGGCCCAGGGGAAAGACATCAAGGTCTATGGCGACCTGGTCATCGATGACCGCGTGTCGGGCAGCATGACCAACCGTTTCAACGCCACCCTGGCGCTGGACTGGGAGGTGGACAAGGGCAAGGGAGCCAAGAGCCGCCAGGCCAAGGCGGTCAAGGCGATCTTTGACAAGCTCCCCCTCAACCGGATCATGGGCGAGATCCTCCAGGCTCGGTCATACGGTTACGCCCCCATGGAGATCATCTGGGGCAGCCGGGACGGACTCACTGTGCCGTTCGATATCATTGCCAAGCCGCAGCGCTGGTTTGCCTTTGGTCAGGCCAACGATCTGCGCTTCCGTAGCCGCGACCACATGATGGACGGAGAGGAGCTGCCCGCCAGGAAGTTCCTCTGCCCGACCAACGAATCCAGCTATGAAAACCCCTACGGCCTGGGGCTGCTCTCGCGCTGTTTTTGGCCGGTCACCTTCAAGAAGGGGGGCTGGAGGTTCTGGATACAGTTCAGCGAGAAGTACGGCCAGGTCTGGCCCATCGGCAAGCTGCCGCGATCATCAACGCCGGAACAGATCAACGAGATGCTCGACGTCCTTGCACGGATGATCCAGGACGCCGTAGCCGTTATCCCCGACGATGGCTCGGTCGACTTCAAGGAATCCGGAACCAAGGGGGCCACCTCGGCGCTGTACAGAGACATCATCGCCGAGGCCAACAACGCTATCAGCACCGTCTGGCTCGGTCATGCCGGGGCGGGCGAGTCGGTCTCCGGTGAGCTGGGGGGCGGTAAGGGTGTTGCGGGCGATGTCCGCGATGATCTGCGCGACTCGGATAAATCTCTGATCGAGGAAACGCTGTACAAACTGATCGACTGGATCTGCGAGGTCAACTGGAACAACGCCGAAGGCGCACCAAGATTCAGCCTCTGGGAAGAAGAGGAGGTCGACGGCAAGCAGGCAGCCAGGGACAAGGACCTGACAGAATCCCTTTCGCGCTCCGGCCTGAAACTGACCAGGGACTATTACCTGCGTGAATACAACCTGGAGGATGGCGACATCGAGGATGCGCCGGCACAGCAACCAGGCGCCGGCCCGGCACTACCGGGGCAACTCGTGGAGCCTGCCGCGCCCGCCCAATTCTCCGAGTCCAACGCCCCTGACTCCGCCGACGTCATTACCCAGCGACTGGATACCGATACCGGTCCGATTATCGACAAGTGGCTAGCGGCTCTGAAGAAGGAAGTTGACCGGGCCGGCAACCTGATCGATCTGCGGAACGATCTGTTGAAAGTCAAGCTCGATCTCGCTCCCTTGGCCGCGCAGATCCGCGACGCCATGCTGGTGTCACGCTTGGCTGGCCGGGCCGAAATCATCGACGAGATTGCGGCTGCGGGTAATTTTGCAGACTTGTCTCTGGTCAATGCCTTAAACCTCCCCTTTAAGGAGGCCGTCGATTTCTTCCACAACAAGATCAGCATCCCCACCGAGCGCTGGAACGACCTCTTCCTCGATCAGCATTCCCAGGGATTCATGATCGCCGGCGCCATCAAGGGCGACCTGCTCTCCGATATCCGCGACGCGGTTGACCAGGCTATCACCGGGGGCATCACCCTGGCCGAATTCCGCAAGCAGTGGGATCAGATCGTGGAGCGCCACGGCTGGCAGTACAACGGCGGCCGCAACTGGCGCACCCGCATCGTGTTCGAGACTAACACGCGCCAGGCGTACAACGCCGGCCGGTGGCAGCAGGCCACCGATCCAGACGTGCTGAAGACGCGACCTTATCTAATATACCGCCACGGCGACTCGATCAGGCCGCGTCCGCTCCACCTGTCCTGGAATGGCACCTGTCTTCCGGCGGACGATCCCTGGTGGGGCACCCACACCCCACAGAACGGCTGGGGCTGTAAGTGCAAAATCTTCTCTGGTGGAGAGCGCGACGTCAAGCGCTTGGGAGAGACGGCCAAGCTTAAGGCCCCCAATGATGGAATCTATCAATGGACCGACAAACAGGGGCGGACCTTCAGCATCCCCAACGGCATCGATCCCGGCTTCCAATACAACCCAGGCGCGGCGGCAGGGAAGTCAAAAGACATCCTGAATGAGCGCATCAACCAACTGCCTCCGGACATCGCCACACAGATCCGCGCCGAGATCGCCCAGGGCGAGAAGCGATGAGCGGGCTCATCACCATCAGCCATACCATCCCTGCAGCGCAGAAAGGTCTGACAGCCCTAGCC
>JAJZQA010000048.1 GCA_021810985.1 Deltaproteobacteria bacterium | reverse complement strand
AGGCTGGAAATTGCCGGCCTGGGCATCGTTGCGGAAAAGAATTCCAGCGGCACCTGGAACTTCTCGGATCTCCTGAAGCGTCTGACGAAAAAGAAAGTGAAACCCTCGGAAGAAGTTTTTATCAGGCATTTATCCTTACAGGATGCATCTCTCCAGTTCAACGGGCACACACTCGACACACTTGGCGTGACCCTTACCGACTTCTCCACCAAGGGGACATCGTCTTCGAAACTGATGCTTTCAGGAAAAGATGCCGCGGGAAACCCTCTTCGCTTGACCGCACAAGGCCAACTGGGCAGTAATCCTGTTTTTCATGTCGTGGCTGACGCCCCGGGTGTTTCCCTTGCCCCGCTGCAAAAGCTCCTGCGGGGCACAGCACCCCTTCAGCTGGAGAATGCCCGGGCGAAGCTGACTTTTTCGGTGGCTCTGCGCAACAGGCTCCTCTCAGTACGGGCAGCAGCTACCTTCAAGGAACTTGCCCTCACGATTCCCGGCGGAAAGCTGCCGCTCAAAGGCCACCTCGATGTTGAAGCCCGCTACAACTCCGTACCGGACAGCGCGGAACTCATCCGCTCAAACCTTACGATCGATAACGTCATTACACTCAGGGCCAGCGGCTCGATGCAACACGTACGGAAAGACCGTACCTATACCGTAAAGCTGGCCCCTGACAGGGTCGACCTCGGCACTCTTTCAGCGCTGCTTTCGGAAAATAACCGGCGAGGCGCCACTCTGTCCGGAGAAATGTACTCCCGCGGCTTCCAGTTGACCGGAAATCCTGCCAAAGGAATAACCGCTGCCTCCGGTGAACTGGCCTTCAGAAGTGTCACCCTGAAAAAGTCGCAACAGTTGATCCTTGCCGGCGGGGCCGCCGATTTTTCCTTGAAAAAATTGCCGAAAGACTGGCAGGTTACCGGCAAGGTGTTTTCCGAAGGCCGGCACGACAGTGCCCTGATCGAGGCCGTTTCCCTCCCGTTCAGCGCTCGTTTCAGCCCGCGCTTCAAGCCGACAGATGTTGCTGCGCCAACCATCAATGCGCTGCTGAGCGGGATTCCGGTCACTGGCTCTTTTCAGTACCGGGACACCGCGGCAGTACCTTTTACCTTCAGCTGTTCCGCGGACGAGGTTCCGCTTACTGCCATGAACAGCTTTCTGGCAAAACAGCCGGCCACGACACGCATGACCTCCGGTAAAGTATCTGCCGAAGCAAAATTTTCCGGTTTCTCACCAGGGAAATTCCGTGGCACGGTTACGCTGGACTTGAACTCAACCGCGGCCGAATCTGCCAACAAGAAGATTTTTCTCAAGAAGGGGTTGATTCTCTCAACCATTCAAAAAGACACCGGCACTTATTCCGTTGCCGGTTCGCTGAAAGCGTCCGGTGGAAAGTTCGCCAAGAAGCCCTTTGAAGCCAGTGCCGGATTCTCCTTGGATAACCGGGAAGCTACAATTCGAAACCTTGTACTCGGCTATGGCCCCAGTCGCCTCCGAACCAATCGGATAACCGCAAGAATTCCCCAAAAAAACGAGTCTAAAGGCCGGACCGCTCTCTTGGCCACGTTTTCCGGAGCAGATCTCAAAAGCGGCGATCTGGCCGTGTCCGGTATAGCAGGACAAATCGACGCACAGTACTCCACCGTTAATCAAAAGCAGTTCCTTCACGGCAAATCAGACCTTACCATTACCTCTCTGGCATTCAGAAACCACTCTTTGGCATCAGGGACCATTCACCTCGCCGCCAACGGGACTCATGCCCAAGCGGACATCAAGGGACTCTCTCTTGGAGGAACACTTTCCGGTCGAGTCACTACTGAGATATTTTCCAAAGCCAGGGAAATTACTTTCTCCGCCAGCCTCCTGAAGCAGCAGCTTGAACTACTTGAAGGATTTCTCCCCAAGAAATTCGCAGCTCGCATCGCGGCCGGGACGGCAGACCTCCATTCGCATGGCAGGTATACGCAAAAGAGCGGGGTCAGGGGAAATCTTGCGGTAACCGGGCACGAGATCTCCTTGAAAAACGCCACGGGAAAAACTCTGGTATCGGGAATCGCCGCCTCGCTCGAGTCGACGCTCGACGGCCGAACGCTGAAAATTCGAAAAGCCATCCTGAGCCAGCCCCAGGGACCGTCTTTGCGGATTGAAGGCACAATAGAGAATTTTGCCTCTGCCGGCAGATCAGGTACCTTGTCTTTGGCCATGCCGTCCACCCCAATCAATTCACTGCTTGATGCCTTTGCCAACGCGCTGCCCCGACATCTGCAGGAAGCCTCCTGCGCAGGGAACTTCTCCCTGGCAGGCTCTGTCAACCTCGATGACACCAGCACCCGCATCAACGGCGATCTTGCTCTGGAATCAGCTTCTCTGGAAATTCCCTCCCAGAAAATTACCGTTAGCGGAATTGCCGGCAGCCTCCCCATCTCCCTGGAAATTCCCGGGCTGCGTACGGAACCGGAGCGCCCGCGGCTCAGATACAGTAGAGAAAACTATGCCCGGTTGCTGCAAGCTCAGAGCAAAGTTCCCGGGTCAGAAAAACGCTTATCGATCAGTTCACTCCGCTTCGGTGCATTTGAAACAGGGGAACTTTCTCTCTTCATCACTGCATCCAGAGGGCTCATAAGGGTTTCACCCCTCGAAGTGAAGTTGTACGACGGAAGGCTCTTGGGCAGCGGCTATCTGATTTTGAACGGCACACCGAAATATGGCGCCGACATCCTTCTCAATGACGTCAGCCTGAAAGAATTGTGCAATTCTTTTCCTGCGATAAAAGGCTATATCACCGGCAGGGTTGACGGTATTCTCAGCCTGAAAAACGAACAAAGCGGCCTGAAGGAGCTGAATGGCTATGTAAATCTCTGGACCCGCAGCGGCAAAGATGAGGAAATGCTGGTCAGCAAGGAATTCCTCCAGAAACTGGCCGGTAAGAAGCTGCGCGGCTTCTTTTTCCAGAATGACCGTTCCTATGATAACGGAGAAATAATCGCCTATCTCCAGCGCAACTATCTTACTTTCGAGAGGCTGGACATATCGCACACGAACTTACTGGGCATGAAGGATCTGAGTGTTTCCGTTGCACCGGTGCAGAATCGGATCGCCCTCGACCACCTTTTCGCCTCAATCCGCGATGCAGCTGCCCGGGGTAAAGGAAACGGACAAGGGACAGCACCGCTACAAACTGATCTGAAGTGGCTTGAATAAACGGAACGGGACGTACTCCGCCACCTGCCGTTACTTCCCGGAAGACAACCTGATCAGGAACAGATCTCTTCCCAGCTTTGTTTCCCTGCCCGGCTGTGGTATATTTCGACGTAAAGTCAATGAAAAATGGAGGTTGTCATGAAAAAAACTCTCACACGCTGGATCATTGCCGCAGCAACGGGACTTCTGGCCGCATGCGCGTTTATCACGGTCAATGTATATTTCCCGGAGAAAGACGTAAAACAGGCCTACCAATCCTTGGATGAAATGCTCCTGAAGCAGGAACCGAAAGAAGAGAAGCAACCTTTGCCCGAGCAACAGAAGCCGGCCGAAAAACCGCTCAGTTTCCTTCACTCAATCAGTTTTGCCAACGAGGCCTGGGCTCAGGACGACCTGGGAAGCAAACTGGCGGCGGAACTGGCCGGAATCCCGGAAGTTCAGCAGGCATACGACGAGATGCGTGCCCGGCTTCCTCAGTTGAATGCACTGCGTGACAGCGGAGCAATCGGCGAAGCGGCCGACGGACGCGTCGTTGTTCGCGATCAGTCGAAAGCGGCAAGTGCCCAGGCAATCGTTCAGGGGGAAAACACTAACCGCAAAACCGTTATTATCAACATGGCAAAAGCAATTCTGCGTGTGAACAAACAACCGGAAACAAAAGATGCGTTGAGTCAGGTGCTGTCAAAGGCAGCGGCAACCTACGCCGACACCAAGCGTGATGAGGCAAAAACAGGCTGGTGGATTCAACTGGCCAACGGACGCTGGGTCCAGAAATAGTTCCTGAACCAGACAAAAAAAGAGCGAGGCCCCTGTTGAGACCTCGCTCTTTTTCTGTCCACCATTCCGGCTAACGAAACAAAGCTAGTGCCACTTCGCTAAAATTTAATCTTTCGCCAGATCTCGATAACCTTGCCGAATATCCGGGTGTCTTTCTCCAACCGAAACGGACGGTAGAGGGGATTGTCGGGCGAAAGCAGAACTTCATTGTCTTTCATCCGGTATCTCCGCAGGATTGTCTCACCCCACAGGTTGTTCAACAGTACGATATCTCCATTGGCAAAGTCCTGATGTTCCGTAAAAATGACAATATCGCCATCATGAACCGTCGGCGCCATGAAGTTTCCGTAAAAGAAAAAGGCATAACATCCTTCGGGAATTCCGGGAAGGGAAATGCGATCATAAATATCCTGATCTCCGATTCCCTCCGGAAATTCCGGCGGCACCCTCTTCAGAAGCGGTATCGTTGAGGCAACGAACTTTTCCATCTCTTCCCGGGGGAATACTTTCCGTGAAATCTCTCCTTCACCGGTAAACAGCCACTCCTCACTTATCTCGTAGAGATGACATAGCGCTATCAAAAGAGTTTCGGAAGGAAGCTTGCGGCCTCGCTCGACATCGCTGAGAAAACCTTGAACAATGCCGAGCGAAGAGGCAAAGGCCTTTTGCGTAAGGCCTCGGGACAAACGAATCTCTTTGATCCGCGACCCTATCTCTGCGTGATTTTTTTTACTTGACATATTATTTCCTTGAGATAAAATACCGGCACTTCATCGCCATCCCCCAACGGGCCCGCCAGCCCTTTCTGCAGGTAAGCACGACTACGGAGGTTCGGGTAGCCGAGGCACTCTTACAATGAAAATTCGGGAAATAGAAAGAACCGCTCTTTTCAAACTACTCGTACGGCACCTCGGCTGCTACCAGGGAGACCCGACAAGTCAGGATTTGGAAAAAATGGCGGAAAACCGGGGGCGTATGCTCCTGATTATCAGAACGAGATGGATCCTTCTCCTCATGTTGTGCGCCTACGGACTCTATGCGGGAAGCCTGATCTTCTTCTCCAACCCCGAGCACTCACACGCATCCTTTTTTCTCGCCATGCCGGCTGGCATCCTCCTGGCCGCGGTCAGCTTCAATCTTTTCTACCACCTGTTTTACCGCGAACTGAGCCACTTTGCCCTGTCTAACCATATCCAGATTTTGTTGGACATCCTGATCACAACTTCTTTGATCCGCTATGGTGGCGGTATCTCCAGCCCAGCCTGGGCCATCTACCCATTCCTCACCATCGAAGCGACCCTGCTTCTGGAACGCAAGCGAGACACCTGGCTTTTCTGCCTGGCCACAATTCTGGCATTTGGCATGCTAATCATGGCCGAGACCCGTGAGAATCTCAGTCCGGCAGGCTTCTCGCCACTCACGGCAGGTCTGCGCCAGGGGCCAATCTATGCACTGCTCCTCTGGACATGGACCGCGGTCATGACAGCCGCGATGACAATCATCGGCTCACAGATTATCGGATCAAATCGAAGGAAAGAACTTACCCTGAAACAGCTGGTTGTAAAAGATCAGACAACCAAATTATACAACAGAAGCTTTTTTTTCAAGGAACTGAACAGCGAAATCCAGCGGTCTATCCGCTACAATCACGTCTTTTCCATCATCTTTCTGGACATTGACCACTTCAAAGAGTTCAACGACTCCTATGGACATTTGGAAGGCGACAGGGCTCTCAAGGAACTCGCCGGCATCCTGCGCAAAAACATCCGCCGCAGCGAAACAAACCCACCCTACGATATTGATGTTCCCTGCCGTTATGGCGGGGAAGAATTCGGCGTCATCCTTCCGGAAACCCCAATCAATTGCAGTGCGAGCGGAAACAGCGCAGAGAACGGGATGAATGCCGTCGCTTTTGCCGAGCGAATCCGCCAGGAAATAGAATCATTGCGGGTACAGGGTAAAAAAATTACGGTAAGTATCGGCATCGCCTCTTTCCCTGAACACGGCAACACACCCGACGAATTGGTCAAAGCCGCGGATGATGCCCTCTATGAGGCCAAGAGCTCCGGAAAAAACCGTATTTTCATCGCCAAAGGAAAGGTGGAACCTCAAAACGGAATATCGTCATCCGGGTTGAATACCGGCTCTTCATACCCCTGGGAACCGCCAAACCCGGCATCATCGGAACTCTTTCCCGAACTCTGACGACCGCCGCCTTCACCTTTGCCACTGAGCATCTGCATCTTGTCCGCCACGACTTCCGTCGTGTAGCGGTCCCGGCCATCACGGTCCTGCCACTTGCGGGTTTGCAGACGGCCCTCGATATAGACGGTTTTACCTTTGGCCAGATATTCACCGGCAATCTCCGCGAGCCGCCCCCACAGGGTGACGTTATGCCACTCTGTCTTGTCTTCCCATTCACCACTGCGGTTTTTGAAACGCTCGCTGGTCGCGAGAGAGAAACTTGCCACCGCGGTTCCCGAGGTGGTGTAGCGAACCTCCGGGTCCTTACCGAGATTTCCGATCAACATAACCTTATTAAGACTTGCCATTTAGCCACTCCTTATTTTGTCAGTGCACCATACTGAATTGTCGATGCAGAACTATCTTTTTCTTGAGCCTGGAACGGTCGAATAGTACATCAAGAATCGCTTCCAGGTAAAGTAATTGTTATTAATTGGCAAAAAATGCCGGCAAAGCCGCCGATTCTCTCTCCAAATTACGCCATAATAGGATCAGCGAATATCCATGCTTTGACATTTACCGCGGCATTGGCTATTTTCTCAGGTAAGCTCACGGCAAAACAGAGTATCTGTTTCTCGTGGTCCATGTATCAGGCACAATTCAAGACCGTCAACCTTGTCCGGTGAAGACACCACCCGGATGAATGCCGCCCCCGAGGGAGAATACTTCACATGAAAACCGCACTACCGCTACAGGTACTCATGGCGCTGATTCTGCTCCTTGCCGCGCCCTGTACCGGCACTGAACTGCCCCGGTCCTTCGCCGCAAAAGAAGGCTTTACCCTGCATCTCCCCAGTGACTGGAAGCCGATTCCAAAAGATATTCTCGACAAGTATTCCCAGGCAATCGCCAAAATGGCTCCGCAGGCCGAAAAACAGGTGTATGACTTCGGATTCCAGCGTAGCGACGCGCCGAAGTGGTTCTCCTATCCCTACATCCTGGTCCAGGTCAAGCGTTCCGGCCGGATTCCCGAAGAGCAGCTTAAGGCTCTCAAACGGATCGAAAAGGCCATGGACGAAAGCTTTTCGAAAACCACGGACTCCCTCTCAGCCATCACTTCCAACGCCTCACTCGGAGAGCCGATCTACGATCCCGCCTCTCACATTCTCTGGACCCGGATTGCCATTGATATCAAAAACACCGGGACCGTACGGGGAATAATCGGTACGATTCTCACCGGGGAGGGCTTCGTCCAGATTGCCGGCTACGCAAAGGATGATGACTTTGGAACGTACCTGCCTATTTTCGAGTCTGTCATCGAGACAACGGAAATCAGGTCGGACCTGAAGTATGGGAGCGGGACTTTGGCTGAAAAAACTGCGCCGGAGGAAGCCGAACCGGGAACCTTTCCCTGGAAGGCCATGACAGGTGCCGTGATCGGGGTATTGTTGGCATTTCTGGTCTGGAAAATCCGAAAAAAAGACACCGGCACTTCCTAGCGGCGTACCAAGAAATAGTACATCAGGGGCCGCATTGGATTCTCTGCCGGCAGGCAGGTTCCGTGCGGCCTTTTTTCGTTTCAGAAGAGCAGTGCATTGCCGGTATAAAAGGTTCCGGCAACACAGGCGGTCATGAGACAGGCAAGAGTCGCCGCGATCAGGGCTCTCACGGCCACGCCCGAGAGGTCGCTGGTACGGCCGGGAACAAGGGCCGCAACCCCACCGACGAAAATGGCCATGGACGCCACGTGGGCAAAACCGCACAGGGCATACGCGGCGATCACGGCCGAGCGGGGATGGACGATCTGTTTGGCGGCCAGCGCCGCGGACAGTTCCTGGTAGGAAACAACCTCCGTGAGCACGACCCGCTCGCCGATCAGCCGGGCAATCAGGCCCGCATCCTCGGGCGGAATCCCGAGTGCCAGGGTAAAGGGATAGAAAACCAGACCGAGGATATCGCGAAAGGTACAGGGAATTGCCGTTCCCAGCAGAGCATTCAGATACCCGCCGATCCCGGAAAGCAGCAGATCGGCAAGGGCAACGAGACCGAGCACCGCCAGGAGCAGTCCGGATATGCCGACGATGACCCTGATGCCGGTATTGGCGGCATTGATGATTGCCTCGAACAACGAGCTTTCACGCTCCACCACCGGAGTTACTGCTACTCCGAGAGTCTCGGGACGGTCTGTTTCAGGAACAAGGAATTTCGAAAGAACCAGGGCCGCAGGAGCCGAGAGGATTGATGCGGACATGAGATGGCCGGCGATGGTCGGGAACTGGGACTTCAGAGTGAAGACATAGAGAGCCATAACGTTGGAAGAGACCGTTGCCATGCCGACAGTGAGGATGGTGCACAGCTCCGAGCGTGTCATTGTGGCAAGAAATGGTCGAACTGTCAGAGCGGACTCCACACCGGCAAAAATATTGCTCGCAGCCACCAGTGATTCGGCGCCGGAAACTCCCAGAAAACTGCTGAATACACGGGAAAAGACCCGGATGATCCGCTGCATGATTCCGTAATAGTAGAGGATTGCCATCAGGGCAGAAAAAAAGACGATGGTGGGAAAGGCCTGAAAAGCGAGAATAAACCCGAGGGAGGTTTCCCCGGCTCCACCGGTTGCCCCGGGCGGCAGAGCAAGTCGGCCGAAGAGGAAGCGCGATCCGGAGGTCGCGGCATCCAGCAGCGTCACAATGGCGTCGTTTGCCACGAGAAACAGGGAGGTACCCGCGGGAAAGAGAAAGATGAAGGCCGCAAAGATCAATTGGATACCTACCCCCCAGCCCAGGAGCCGCCACTTGACGCTCCGCCGGTCAGCGGAAAGCAGCCAGGCGAACCCCGCCAGCAGGAAGATGCCGCAGAAACTGATCAGGTTGTAGAGATCCATGCATGATTCCTGGTTACGGGGAAACGATAAACGCGTCGGGGTAGCCGTTTGCGGCCAGGGACAGCCGCGCCTCTTCCGCGGCGGTCCGGGAACGGAACTGTCCGGCCTGCACCCGGTAGAAGCGGCCTTTTCCGGTCACCACTTCCCGGAAGATGGAGAAGGATAGCTCCTTCCGCAACCGCTCCGACAGTTGTCGAGCCGTTTGCGGGTCAGCAAAAGAGGCCACTTGCAGCGTATAGGCTCCGACCGCAGGCGCTGTCCTTTCCGGCCGCAACGGGACGGAACCCGACGAGACAACCTCGATCAGCACCGGCGCCACGCCGGAATCGACGATATCGAGCTCACGGGCGGAGCGGAAGGAGAGATCGACAATCCGTCCCGCGACAAATGGGCCACGGTCGTTCACCCGAACCAGGGTCTGTTTACCGTTATTTTTATTGGTAACTCTGAGATAACAGCCAAGGGGCAGGGTTTTGTGGGCGGCAGTCAGCAGGTACATGTCGAAGGTCTCACCGTTGCTGGTGGGGCCGCCATGTTCCTCCGCACCGTACCAGGAGGCCAGACCCTCTTCGCGGTACCCTTCGGCACTCGCCAGGGGGACATAACGGATGCCATCCACGCTGTAGGGACGCTGCCAGGGACGCTGCCCCGGAAGGCCCGGCTCGACACTGACCCGGTGACCGGTTGTGCCACAGGCGGCCAAGAGGAGACTGACTGTTATCAGGAGGTAACGTCGTATGCGCATGAAGCGTAGTATAAGAGCCGGAAGAAAAAAATCAATGATAAAATCGGCAGTTCGGATTAAAAGAACACCTCTCGGCCCCACATGCAAATACTTGCACTCGATCAGGTTCTACGTTACAAACAAATCAACGAATACTGCTCCCGCCTCTTTCCCCGGACAGCGGCAGGACCTGAAAAGAGGGTACGACATTGGCTATCGACAAGGCATTCAACCAGACGGTTCAGTACTATGACGATTGGATTCGCAAGGCAATTCCCGGGTATTCCGATCTGTTCAGCATTGCCAAGGAGCTGATCCCGTTCGCGCCCGGTGAGGCCATCGATGTCCTTGATCTTGGCGCCGGCACCGGCCTCTTTTCACACCACGTGCTGGAAAGGTACCCAAAGGGACGTTTCGTTCTCTACGATGTGGCCGGAAAAATGCTCGACGTGGCCCGGGAACGTTTCCGGAATTTCCCAGAGCAATTCCGCTATATTACGGAGGACTATCGCGATTTGGAAAACGCGGGATCTTTTGACCTGGTCATTTCCAGCCTCTCCATCCACCACCTGGATGACCGGGAGAAACAGGAACTCTGCCGGCAGGTCTATGGCATCCTCCGGAAACCGGGGATCTTTCTCAACATCGACCTGATCAAGGGCCCGACCCCCTACCTGGAAGAATTTTACTGCAACGACTGGTATGAAAAGATGCAGCGGGCCGGAGCATCTGATACGGAAGTCAGAGCCGGCATCGAACGACGGCTCGCCTATGACCGGGATGCGCTGATGGATGACCAGCTCCGCTGGTTGCGGGAAGCCGGCTTCAGCGACGCCGACTGCGTCTACCGCAATTTCAAGATGGGCCTGTTTCTCGGCATGAAAAGGGCACCTGGCATTGCGCCAAAGCGGGAAACATGAGTTCTGATCAGAACCTGACCATACGGGAATTGCTCCCGGAAATGGCTGACAGTGCGGCAGAACTGATCGGCTCGGCCATGAACCCCGACGAAGGCAACTGGGCCCGGCTGACGATCGAGCGGCACTTCGCGTTGCGGACACAATGTTTTGAAGACGGACGTCGCTATTTCGCACTGCTGGTAGACGGGACGCTGGCGGGAATAACCGGATTGCATCACTATGAGTGGGGGCCGGACGATAACGTCTGGCTCGGCTGGTTTGCCCTGAGCCCGAAGATGCAGGGTCGCGGATTCGGCGTGCGGCTGATGACGGAAACGGAGCGGGCGGCACGGTCCCTCGGCTATCGCAAGCTCTTTGTCGAAACCTATGCAACACCTACCTTCGCGCGGGCCATCCGCTTTTACACCAGAGCCGGTTTTCGTCAGGCCGGAATGATCGAAAACTATCTTCCGGACGGCTCCGCCATGCTGGTCTTTCTGAAAGAGCTGTAACAGAGGGCATTCTCCAGCGCAT
>JAJZQA010000047.1 GCA_021810985.1 Deltaproteobacteria bacterium | reverse complement strand
GGTAGTCCTGTCCTTGTTCCTTCTTCCATCTCACTGTATTTAGTTCAATCAAATCCATTTAGTGTAGATTGTAACAACCAATATTCCATTTCAACACTTTTCCATTTCCGACGCCTGCCAAAATATACTCCTGCTCATGATTGAAGTCAAAAGAGATTTCCGTAACAAGAAATCCAAACATCATCTTCAAGAACCTAAATAGTCTGGCATTCCCGCATACAAAAAGAGGCCACTTTCCAAACCGAAAAGTGGCCTCTACTCTACAAATATGTGAACAATAATGACATTCGCCTTAGTTGTTACAGCTTCCTGTTATCAATCACCCTCACCGCTTTACCCTCATGCCGCGGCAGGCTCGCCGGCTCAACCAGCTTGACACTCGCCCCAACACCAAGCACGGAGTGGATCTTCTTCTCCACCATCTCCACAAAACCCTTCTGTTTCTTCATCTCATCAAAGAAGATATTCTCGGTAACCTCGATGTGCACCTCAAGTTTATCCATCTCCCCTTCCCGCTCGACCACAATCTGGTAGTGGGGTTCACAGCCTTCGACGGCAAAGAGAACTTCCTCGATCTGCGACGGGAAAACGTTGACGCCTTTGATGATGAGCATGTCGTCAGAGCGGCCCATGGTCTTTTTCATCCGGACCATGGTTCTGCCGCACGCGCATTTTTCGTAATCAAGGCTGGTAATATCCCGGGTCCGGTAGCGGATCATCGGAAAAGCTTCCTTGGTCAAGGTCGTCAACACCAACTCGCCGACGCTGCCCCGCGGCAGGACCTTGCCGGTATCCGGGTCGATGATTTCCGCGATAAAGGCGTCTTCGGACAGGTGCATGCCGCATTTGCATTCGCACTCGCCCGCGACACCCGGTCCGATGATCTCGGACAGGCCGTAATTGTCCGTGGCGCTGATGAAGAGACGGTTCTCGATTTCCTTGCGCATCGCCTCTGACCAGGGTTCGGCACCAAAGAGACCGACCTTCAGCGACAGGGATTTCGGATCGATACCCAACTGCTCCATGCGCGAGGCCAGGGTAATGGCATAGCTCGGCGTGGAGACAAGCACGGTTGATTTGTAATCCTGCATGATCATGATCTGCTTTTCGGTGTTGCCCGCGCCCATGGGAATGACCGAAGCGCCGATGGTTTCGGAACCGTAGTGCAGTCCGAAGGCCCCGGTGAACATGCCGTAGCCGAAGGCGATCTGGACCACATCGTCATGGGTCACCCCGGCCGCGGTCATGAAACGCGCCACCAGGTTCGACCAGGTGTGGATATCGTTCTTGGTGTAGCCGACCACGGTCGGTTTGCCGGTGGTGCCGGAAGACGAGTGAATCCGCACAACTTCCCGCAGCGGAACGGCGAACATGCCATAGGGATAATTCAGCCGGAGATCTTCCTTGGTGGTAAAGGGCAGTTGGGACAAATCGTCGAGTGAGCGAATCTCCTCGGGATTGATGCCCGCTTCGTCAAATTTTTTCTTATAACAGGCAACCGACCGGTAGACGCGGTTCAGGGTTGCCTGCAACCTTTCCAGCTGTAGCTGCTCCAGGTCTTCCCGCGGCATGCATTCGTGCAATGGATCCCAAATCTTCATAGCGTGACCTCGAAATAGTTTTACCGTTCCCAGATTTCTTTCTTTTCCCTGCCAAGATAGGCCCGTTGTACTTCTTTATTTTCCAACAGGTCAGAAGCATTTTCCTCAAGTATTACTTTACCTGTTTCCAGCACATAGCCCCGGTCGGCAATCTTCAGGGCGGCCTTGGCATTCTGCTCGACCAGGAGAACCGAGGTACCCCGCTCCGCCCTCAGCGCCGTGATGACCCGGAAAATTTCCTGCACCACCAGCGGGGCCAAGCCCATGGACGGTTCATCCAGCAGCAGCAATTTCGGTTTTGCCATCAGGGCCCGGCCGATGGCGAGCATCTGTTGTTCGCCTCCGGAAAGGGTGCCGGCCATCTGTTTTCTTCTGCTGGAAAGCTGCGGAAAAAGGGCAAACATATCCTCGATGTCACTCTTGATCGCCGCCCTGCCCTCGCGGCCGCGAAAGCGCAGATAGGCACCCAGTTCCAGATTATCCTCGACAGAGAAATCTTTGAAAACTTGCCGCCCTTCCGGAACCTGGGAAATGCCCATTTCGACAATTCGGTCAGTGGAAAGGTTACTGATGGAGGTGCCCTCAAAGATCACTTCGCCGTCTCTCGGCGGCGTGACCGCGGAAAGGGAGTTGAGAATCGTCGTTTTGCCCGCACCATTGGCACCGATCAGTGAAACGATTTCTCCGGCATTCACGTGCAGCGAAACATTCTTCAGCGCGTGAACCTGGCCGTAGTAGGTATTGATATTCTTAATTTTCAGCATTGCGTCACCAAATCGGAGGATAGAATTCCTGACAGTATCAGCCTTCGCCAAGATAGGCGGTAATAACCTTCTGGTTTTCCTGAATCTCAAGCGGCGTGCCTTCGGCAAGTTTCTCACCGAGATTAAGCACAAGGATCGAATCGCAGATGTCCATGACCAGTTCCATGTCATGCTCCACCAGGACAACGGTGACCCCGGTGGCGCGGATTCTTTCGATCAACTGGCCGAGATCGGCGGTCTCACGCGCATTGAGCCCGGCGGCCGGCTCATCGAGGAGAATGATCGCCGGTTCGAGCGCCATGGCCCGGGCTATTTCCAGCAGTCGGCATTTGCCGAAAGGCAGATTGTCGGCGGTCTCTTCGGCGTGCTCGGTAATCCCGGCGAATTCGAGACACTCCAGTGCCTTTTGGCGAATACGCCGCTCCTCACGAATCGCCGTCGGGAACTTGAGGGCCGAGGACAGGATGCCGCTGCGGCTCTTGGTGTGGAGGCCGATCATGACATTTTCCAGCACCGTCATATTGCCGAATAATTCGACATTTTGGAAAGTTCGGACCATGCCGCGCCTGGCCAATCGTTCCGGCGTGAATTGGGTTATCTTTTTCTCGGCCAGAAAGACATCCCCCGAAGTCTGACGATAAATTCCGGAGATGATATTGAAAAGCGTCGTCTTACCGGCACCGTTCGGACCGATCACCCCCTTGATCTCGCCCTTGGCAACGGAAAAGGAAACGTCGCGCAGCGCGGTAACTCCGCCGAACACCTGGGTAATCTTTTCGACCCTAAGCATTGCCCTGCCTCCTCACTTTGAATTTGGCGAGGAACGGCAGCACCAACGACGGGATCCGCACCAGCCCGCCAGGCATGAACATGGTCATGAGCACCAGCAGCAGGCCGTAGAACACGATGTCGTAGTCCTGCAGGGTCCGCAGAAACTCGGGAAGCAGGGTCAGCAGCGCCGCACCGAGGAACGAGCCATAGACAGTCCCCAGCCCGCCGATCACCACCATGGTCAGCAGCTCAACGGAAAAATTGAAGCCGAAGGAAGCCGGCGAAATGAAAGTCATGGTATGCGCATAGAGACTTCCCGCTATCGAAGAAAACACCGCGGAAAGGGCAAAGATCTGCACCTTGAGCAGCCGGGCGTTGACGCCCATGACCCGGGCCGCGACCTCGGAGTCATGAATGGCGCGCAGGGCCCGTCCGATCCTGGAATTCACCAGATTCACCGAAAACAGGATCATCAGCAGGGCAAAGCCCCAGATCAGGAAGTAATTCTTCAGGTCGCTGTCAAACTGAAACTCGCCCACGGAAAAATAGGGAATTCCGCTCAGGCCGGAAGGCCCGCCGGTCAGATCAATCGTTTCGTTGAAGAGAATATAGATGATGATACCGAAGCCCAGGGTCGACATGGCAAGATAATGCCCCTTGAGCTTGAGGATCGGAAAGCCGATGGTAAAGGCGATAACCCCGACCACAACGGCGGCCAGGACCAGTGCCGTCCAGGGGTTCATGCCGTAGTTTGCCGTGGCGACACCGGAAATATAGGAGCCCAGACCGAAAAAAGCCGCCTGGCCGAGGGAAATCTGACCGGCGTAGCCGAGCAGGAGATTCAGTGCCAGCGCCAGCATGGTATTGATGCCCACAAACACCAATACATTCAACAGGTAACCGCCGGAGAAAAATATCGGTGCGACGAGCACGGCTGCAGAGAAAAGCAGATATTTCAACAGAACGTTTCTTTCTGTACCCATGATTATCTCAGACCCTTTCAGTTTCAGCTTTTTTGAAGAGCCCCTGCGGACGGATGAACAGGATCAACAGGAGGATGATAAAGGCAATGGCATCCTTGTACCCGGAAGAGATCAGTCCGGCTCCAAAGGCCTCCAGCACCCCGAGAAGGAGCCCGCCGAAGACGGTTGCGATGCCGCTGCTCATTCCGCCGATAATGGCGGCGCAAAAACCCTTCAAGCCGAGCATGATTCCCACATCGTAGGAAGTCATGGTCAGCGGCGCGGAAATGATACCGGCCACGGAGCCCATCGCCGAGCTGATGGCAAAAGCGAAGAGCACCATCCTCTTCACATCGATTCCAACCAGGCTGGCAGCCCGGCGATTGTGGGAACAGGCGCGCATCGCCTTGCCGCTGACGGTGTTATAAAAATAGAAACGGTTGATGATAATGATCAACAGGGTAATACCGAAGATCCAGAGATGTTGGGGTAGAATTGTCGCTCCGCCGATCGTGAGCGGCTCATTCCCGGTAAACATCGGGATGGAATGGGTATCTTTTCCCCAAATGAGCATTGCAATCCCGCGGATAAGAATGCTGCCGCCGATGGTGATGATGACCAGGATCAGCGGAGAGGCATTTCTCAAGGGTCGAATGGCCAGGCGTTCGAAAAGCACGCCGACCGCCGTGGTGAGGAGTACCGCCAGAAGCATTGCGACCGGGAGCGGAAGATGTGCCACGGAGAGAAAATAGTACGTCGACATCCCCCCGAGCATGAAAAACTCGCCCTGGGCAAAATTGATGATACCGGTCGAGTTATAAATTATCGCAAACCCGATTCCTATCAGCGAATAGATCGCTCCCGTCGAGAGTCCCGACAGAAGATATTGAAGTAACTGTTCAGACATAAGACCTTTTCTTGAAAAATGTCGTCTCCCAGAAGGAGCGGGAAAAAGAGACGCCCTTCACGGGCGTCTCGGAACAAGCCTGGCAATAAATTCGGAACGGTTCGATACAGCGGTAAACAAGCGCTACTTTACAGCAATCACCGGCAACTCCAACGAAATGTCACTATTTGACCAGGGTCCAGTCTCCACCCTTGACCTTGACAAGCACGAAGGCGTCCTTGGTGAGCCCGCTGTGATCGGTCGGGGAGTAATTGAAGATCCCGCCGATCCCGGCAAAGTTCCTGGTTTTTTCCAGCTGGGCGCGGATCGCGGGCCGCGACGCCCCACCCCTTTCGATGGCACCCTTCAAGAGCATCATCGCATCCCAGGCATGCCCGCCGAAATGATCTCCTTCAGCTTTGAAATTCTTCTGATATTCCTTCACGAATGCCAGAAGGGCTTTCTTCTGCTTATCGTTTTTCGGCAGGAGATCAGCCACCAGCACCCGGCCGGAAGGAAGGATGATACCCTCTGAGGCACTGCCTGCGAGGTCAATGAACTTTTTCGATGATACACCGTGACTCATGAAGAGAGGGATGCTGAGACCGAGCTGCCGGGCATTCCGGGCAATAATTGCCGGCCCGGGATTTGTTCCCCAGCAGATGAGAGCCTGCGCATGCAAGCCGCGAATTTTCGTCAACTGCGGCGTCATATCGGTATCTTTCGGGCCATAGGTGTCATCAGCAACAAGGGTAATCCCATAGCGACCGGCCAGAGCCTTCAGCTGCTCACGTCCGGATGACCCGAAGGAATCGGAAACGGTCAGGAGCGCAACCTTGGTGAGTTTATGTTTCACCAGGTGCTCATAGATTTTCGTAACGGCCAGATAATCATTCTGGGCGGTCTTGAATACCCAGGGTTTGACCGGTTCGGTAATCTTTGCCCCGGCAGAGCAAGAAATCAGGGGGACTTTCGCCCTTTCCACCAGTGGAATAACCGCCATAGTGTCACCGGTGGTGCTCGGCCCGATGATGGCAACCACGCCTTCCTTGATCAGACGGGTTGCCGCCTGAACCGCCTTTGTGGCATCGCCCTGGGTGTCCATGACGATGAGTTCGACTTTCTGCCGTCTGATACCTCCAGCAGCATTGATCTGGTTCACAACCATCTGTGCGCTGTTACGCTCCGGCTCACCGAGGAAAGATGCGGGACCGGTCACCGCAAAAAGGGCGCCGACCTTGATAGTAGGTGCGGCTGTGGCCACTGCCGCTGAGGCAAGGACACAAACAGCCGACAAAAAAAGATTGCGAAGTTTATTCGTTAGCATGGAATTTCCTCCCAGTATTCTCCCAAAAAAGTATTACCGTGCCAGGACCCAGTCGCCTTTTGTGACCCGAACCATTTCGAAAGCCGAGAGATTCAGACCATTATGATCGGTGGGGGACATGGTGAACACCCCGGAAACGCCAACCATTCCACGAACCTGTTCGATCCCTTTTCTAATTTTTTCCGGGGTTGCCCCGGACTTTTTAACGGCAGCCACAATTAGCTGGAAACCATCATAGGCATAGCCACCGAAAGTGGAGGCTTCAACACCGAACTTTTTACGATAGGCCTGATCATATTCCCGGAGAAGTTTGGCCTGCGGATCTTTTTTGGAGATGATGTCGTAGACGGCAAGCTTACCGGCGGGGAGTGTTACCCCTTCAGCCGAAGACGCGCCGGCAAGTTCGATAAACTTCTTCGAAGCAACACCGTGGCTTTGGTACAAGGGCGTGGTAATCCCCAGTTGCCGCATGTTTCTCGTAACGACAGCCGGTCCGGGATTTGTTCCCCAGCAAATGACCGCATCCGGGTTTGCCCCCCGAATCTTGGTCAACTGCGGTGTCATATCGGTATCCTTGGGAGAAAAAACCTCGTCGGCAACGATGGTAAAGCCTTTTTTGGCAGCGAGAACTTTGAGCTGCTCTCTTCCCGAAGATCCGTATGAGTCGGATACGGTGAGCAGGGCAATTTTCTTCTGCCGTTTTTTCGCTGCATAGTTAAAGATTTTCTCACCGGCAACCTGGTCGTTTGCCGGTGTTTTGAAGACCCATGCCTTGACCGGCTCGGTAATCTTCACACCCGCGGCACAGGAGATCAGAGGAATTCGCTCCCGCTGAACCAAAGGAATCACCGCCATGGATTCGCCGGTGGTGCTGGGACCGATGATGGCGACAACCTTATCATTCTTGATAAGTTTGGTTGCCAGTTGCACCGCCTTGGTGGCATCTCCCTGGGTGTCGTAGACAAAAAGTTCAATCTTTGACCCGTTCACACCACCGCGGGCATTTATCTCCTGAACGAGCATTTCCAGGGTGTTTCTTTCCGGTTCACCGAGAAATGAAGCCGGTCCGGTAACGGAAAACAGTCCGCCGATCCTGATGGTCGGGGCGGCTTGAGCTACTGTTGCCGTCGCAATAAGGAGCAATGCAAATACAAAAGACACGAATTTTCCCATACATCCCCCAGTCTCAAATAGTAAAATCCAAGATACCGATTTATTTACATCTGATAAAGCCGTTCTCCTTCAAGAACATTAAAACCTCGCTCAACAAGGCAGTGAATAGCTTTGTCAATTTCATCGAAGCGGAATATAATTACGGCATTTCCACCACAACGCTCCACAAAGGCATACATATACTCAACATTAATTCCATCTTGATCAAGCACATGGAGAATTTCCGCCAACCCTCCGGGCCGGTCTGGAACCTCAATGGCAACCACCTCGGTCTTGCTGACGGTAAAGCCCTTCTCCTTGAGGATTTGTTTCGCTTTTTCACTGTCGTTGACGATCAGGCGCAAGATGCCGAAATCGCTGGTATCGGCAAGAGAGAGTGCCCGGATATTAACTTCCACCTCTCCCAGAGCGGTTGCAACCTCGGCGAGACGGCCAGATTTGTTTTCAATAAAGATGGAGATCTGTTCTACTTTCATGAATGCCTCCCTTTCCGTGTAGCTTGCAAGCGATTATCGCACGCGATTGTCAATTACCCTTTTAGCTTTACCTTCGCTCCGCATGATGGTTTTCGGTTCGACAAGCCGCACCTTGCAGGTAATCCCGAGCAAGTCCTTGATCTGCTTTTCGATTGTAGCTGCCAACGACTGGAGATGTTTCACCTCATCGGAAAAGAGTCGCTCACCAACCTCCACCTGGACCTCCAGGCTGTCAAGGTTATCCTTACGATCAACAATCAGGATGTAGTGGGGTTCAACCCCCTCAACCTGCATGAGAATCGATTCAATCTGTGACGGGAAGACATTTACGCCGCGGATGATGAGCATGTCGTCACTCCGGCCGCTCATCCGGGCTATCCGGGCATGGCTGCGGCCGCAGATGCACGGCTCATAGGTGATGCTGGTGATGTCGCGGGTACGATAGCGCAGCAGGGGAATCCCCTCTTTGGTAATGGTCGTGATGACCAACTCGCCCAACTCGCCCTCAGGCACCCGTTCTCCGGTCTCGGGATTGATGATCTCCGGAATGAAATGGTCCTCCCAGATATGGAGTCCGCATTTTGCTTCCTGGCACTCGATGGCGACCCCCGGCCCCATGATTTCAGACAGCCCGTAGATATCGATGGCACTGATGTTGAGCTTTTCCTGGATTTCCTGGCGCATCGATTCGGACCAGGGCTCGGCGCCAAAGATCCCGACCCGAAGATTCAGCGACCTGATATCGACTCCCTCTTCGAGGGCTGCTTCGGCAAGATAGAGGGAGTATGAGGGGGTGCAGGTTAAAACGGTGGAGCCAAAGTCCTTCATGATGAGGATCTGACGTTTGGTGTTGCCGCCCGACATGGGGATCACCGAAGCACCGAGATTCTCCGCGCCGTAGTGTGCGCCCAACCCTCCGGTAAAAAGACCGTAGCCATAAGCATTGTGAATGATATCGCCCCGATGGGCTCCGGCCGTAACAAAGGAACGCGCAATCAGCTCCGTCCAGGTATTGATGTCCTTCTGTGTGTAGCCGACCACGGTCGGTTTCCCGGTGGTTCCGGATGACGCATGGATACGGACGATATCCTCCATATTCGCGGCGAACAGCCCGTAGGGATAGGAATCCCGCATATCCTGCTTCAGGGTAAATGGCATCCTCCGCAGGTCATCCAGGGACTTCACGTCACCCGGATTGATGCCGTTCTTCGTAAACGTTTCGCGATAGAAGGGAACATTCGCGTAGATTCTTTCCAGCATGCCTTGCAGTCGCTTCAGCTGCAGTGCCTCCAGCGCCTGCCGTGGCAAAGTCTCGATTTCCTCGTTGAAATACATTCCTTATCACCTCTCAGGTTGGCTGCCGAATCTCAGCCCTTCAATTCCCGTCCCAATTGAAAAGCTTTCCTGTTGACTTCCAGGGCTTTCGCGGGAACCATTCTTTCAAGGGCCTGCAGCCAATACTCTTCCGCAATGTCCAATCGGCGGGAAACCGCGCCAAGCAATACCGTGTTGGCCGCGCGGAGATTTCCCGCTTCCCGGGCCAGTCCCTGACCATCGACCAGCAGCGTATCGGGAAACCGTGCACGGATTTTTTCCGCCAAACCCTGAGGATAGACTTCCTTGCCCATCAGAACCGAGGGGGGCGAAATTTCCAGATCATTGACGACCACGGAACCACCTTTCTTCAGCAGCGGCAGGTAACGAAAGGTTTCCATCAGTTCGAAGCCGAAGAGAATGTCACCCTCCCCTTCGGGCACCAGAGGGGAAAAAACCTCCTGGCCATAGCGAACGTGGGACACGACGCTGCCGCCGCGTTGCGACATACCGTGGATCTCGCTTTTTTTCACATCAAAACCGGCAAGCATAAAGGTCTCGGAAAGGATCTCCGATGCCAGCAAAATTCCCTGCCCGCCGACGCCGACCAGCAGGATATTGGTTACACGTTCACTCATTTCGCCCTCCCGATAGCGCTGAACTTACAGAGTTGCCGGCAGACATCGCACCCGGTGCAGAGGGTCGGATCGATGTACGAGAGTCCTCTGACCCCTTCGTTCGGCAGCCACTGGATTGCCGGACAACCGATCTTGAGGCAGGCGCGGCAGCCGGTACATTTTTCCGGAGCTACCGCATAGAGCGGGCCGCGCAGGAACACACCGGTCCGTTTGACCAGTACGCAGGGCTTATCGGTAATAATCACCGAAGTCTCGGGACGCTCCATTTCCTCGCGGAGTGCTTTCTCCGTCTCCTCAAGATCAAAAGGGTTCACCACCCGGACATGCTGAACGCCGAGGACCCGGCAGAGTTCGGCGAGATCAACCCGATAGGTGGCTTCATTACTCAGGGTATGACCGGAGGCGGGATTATCCTGGCGGCCGGTCATGGCGGTAATGCGGTTATCGAGAATCACGACGGTCGCGGGCACCTTGTTGTAGACCATGTCCATCAAACCATTGATCCCGGTGTGGCAAAAGGTCGAATCGCCGATCACGGCAACCACTTTTTTGCGTTCTTCTTCGGAAACCGCCTTCACGACCCCGGAGGCGTTGCCGATCGAGGCGCCCATACAGACACAGGTTTCCATGGCTGACAAAGGCGGCAGGAACCCCAGCGTATAACAGCCGATATCGCCGGTGACATAAGCTTTCAGCCGATTCAGGACATAGAACACGCCCCGATGAGGGCACCCGGGACACATGTTCGGCGGACGGCCGGGCAATGACTCCGGAGCTACCGGCGCCGCTACCTGTGCGGTTGTGGACTCGGGGAAAATTCCCTGACCGGCAAAGGCCTCCAAGATCCGTTCGGGGGTAAGTTCGCCGCACAGGGAGATAAAATCCTTGCCGGAAACGGCGATGCCCTGGGCTTTTATCTGCTCTTCGAAAAAGGGATCCAGTTCCTCCACGATAAAGAGACGGTCCACCGCGGCGGCAAACCGGCGGATCAGATCCATGGGGAGAGGATGCACCAGTCCGAGTTTGAGGGTTGATACGTTGGGGAATACCTCACGCACGTAGTGATAGCAGACCCCGGAGGTGATGATGCCCACCTTGGCGTCCCGCATCTCCAGGCGATTGATGGCCATGCTGTTCGCGGCTTCAGCCAGCCTGCGCATCCGGTCCTCCACCAGCGGATGGCGGACCCGGGCATTGGTCGGCAGCATCACCTGCTTGGCGGCATTTTTTACCAGAGCGGGAACCGGCAGGCCAGTCACCGGTTCGGCAAGCTGAACAACCGATTTACTGTGGGATATACGCGTCGTCGTTCTGAGGAAAACC
>JAJZQA010000046.1 GCA_021810985.1 Deltaproteobacteria bacterium | reverse complement strand
AAAAGAGGAGGAACGATTGTTTTCAGATCGTAAGCACCCTGATCAAAATAAGTGCTTCCATGCAGGGCTGTTTCAATCACAAACTCTTCTGACAGCGGGAAAATAAAATCTGTCGATGGAATTTCATATCGAAGCCATTCAAGCCCCAATCGTGCACCCCTGATAGCATCCACTTTCGTTGATAGATTGGCTTGTAGAGTATTGTTTTTGGAACATTTCAGCACAACACTGCTTGCTGGCACACCACCTTTTGTGTCACTGGTTTTGTGAATTGAAAATGATTCGATGTTTGTTGAACCTACTGCTGCATACGTAGGGGTAAATCCCGATAGTGCGATAGTTTTAACTCTGATCTTACCCAATGGAGTGAAATACCAATAACCGCAAGGGGTAACAAGTTTATCCAGTATTTCTGAAATGTTCAGATTGCCCCTGATGAATAAGCCTCGCTCGAAAGTATCAGCAAAGCCAGTAAAAGAATCTCCGTCTATCATATCTACAAAATTGCTGTGTGTTCTTCCCGGTACAGCATCAGCAAGGGTGAAAATCTGCGTTATCAGATTGACCGGAGTACTTGCCAACGCCTTGCCTTGACTAGCACATGAAACGGTGATCTGCCCGACTGGTGTTGATCCTAGCTGGATATAGCCATCAGATGAAGCTCTATATTCGCCAGGATTTGTTGTTCCTGTCAAAAGGTCGGTTTTTGAAGCCACAGATCCCGTACAGAACAACTCAACACCATTGTCAAACACCCGCAAGCCGGAATTGAGTTCTGCAAGTGTTGCTATGCCGGTAAGGGGCGACACAGCATAGATCAGTTTAGAAGCGTTACAGAGCGACACAGGGGCGTTAAATACACGTCCTATCACGATGGGTTTATTTGCTCCTTTGAGAGTTGCATCACCCTCAAATCCACCAGGAGCTACATTATCACCAAGGAACGTACCACCATCCAAAGGTATATTTAATTCTGCCTGCCTACCATGAAGAGTAAACGAAACCGTATCCTCTCCAATAGTAAAGTTCTCGATAATTCCAACATACTGTTGCTGAAATTCCGCTGGGTATGACCCGGCGGCAAGCCCCATATACATTCTGATTGGGCGACCATAAAATTTATAATCTTTGAGGTAATCAGTTGGCCCGGTAACATCTGTAACGTCTTTGAAATTGCCAAGTACAACCTCACCAAAACTGTGTGAGGATTTGCCGGTCATTTTGTCACCAGAAAACAGTGTAGTCTGAACCAAGCCGGGATCAACAATATATGGCTCCCATGTGTAACCACCCCCGCTGAATCCCGGTTGACAACAAAACCGCTTGGTAACTGGGTTATTCAGATTATCCAGTGCATCTATTTCCAATAAAAATTGATACCCGATCATGCGTTTGCCACCAATCTTGCTTTGACTTCGATATTGTTTAGTTTCTGTTTCATGGCGGTCAGCTCCGCAATAGCTTTATCCAGCCGTTCTTCGATACCCTTGTTGTCAGCACTGCCCTGCATTCTGACCGGTACTGTTCGGCCATCTGGCAGAGGTATAACAGCCTCGTTGTAACCACCCTCGCCAACGATTGACGGCCCGGTAGCTATACCGCCATCGGCAAAGGCGGGCAAGCCCAGGGATGACCATCGCAGCGTTCCTGCGGCGATCTGTTTCATCAAATCGTAATCGGCCCGGTTGACTCCGCCGAGTTTGTCCAGGTTGTAGGCGGTGGATTGGTTGTATTTGAGATTCAAGCCCCTCATGTAGGTCATTTCGTCCAGGTTGGATGCAGCCCAGCCCTGCATCTTGGCATCGTCTGCTGCTGTCTTTTCTTTTGCCAGTTGTGCCGCCATTGAGTCGGTTGCATCGGTGTTGATTTTGAGCTGGGCAACGATCGAATTAGTGCCAAGCATACTGGTTTCAAGTGCCGCCAGCTGTGCCGCATTACCCTCCTCAATCAGGATCCTAATTGCTTCCAGCTTGTCGATCTGCGCATTGGCAGCATCAAGGGTGGGATCGGATCCGATACCACCAACATTACCCAAAGCATCCAGCGCACGTTTGAGGTCGGCTTGATAGGCGGAACCGCTTGCGTTATAGGCTTTGGAGGCTTCCAGCATGGTTGTGGCGGCTTGCGGCAGGGATTTAGCGTCTGCGGTATTAAATGCCGCTTGTGCCTGCTTGTAAGCCGCCTCTGGTGATAGTTGGGATAGCGGCCCGGTCATAATGGTTTTGATCGCATTCAGTGCCGCTTGCTGGTTGCTGATAAGCTCGTTCATCGCCTTTTTGCTGCTGTCAATGACCGTCTTCAAGGCATCTGAAACGGTATCAGCCGACTTCTTGACCGCATCAGCATATTCGAGGGTCTGGACTTTCAGCAATTCGGTGACGTTTAAACCCTGCTCACGTGCTTCGGTCAGTTCTTCCTGTTGCTGCTTGGCAAGCGCATACAAGTCTGCTTCGCGTGCGTAACCCTGTACCCGTAGCATCCGTTCTTTTACGTCCTGGTTCAAGTCGGTTTGCGCTTTTTTCATTTCGTCAGCTTGGTCGATCATGGTTGCGAAGGCTTCTGATATTTCCATCAGAGCGGCAAAGGTTTGAGCGCCGTATGTAGTGGTCAGATCGAGGCCATTAACCAGATTGCGAAACTCTTCCTTGGTTGATGGAACTGTTCTATTCATTTCCGCAAATACTCGATTTACTTGCCCAGTTGCCTGTGCCGCCTTGCTGGCCTTCTGCTCGTAATCGCTGAACATGGAAGTAAAGTAGGTGTCCACGGCATCATTAAAGCCTTTCATCCCACCAAAAAGACTCTGCTGCATATTCGCCAGCCATTCACCGTTTTTGAGACTGCCTTGAATCTGCGACTTGCCGATCAGCCCCAGAGCATCGTTGGTAGAAACAAGAGCATCGTTGTAAAGTTTCAATTTTGCATAGGCATCGTCATAGGCTCCGACGACATTTTCCAGCCCGTCAATCGTCATGGCGAAGCCCTGCAGCTGTTTCAGCGTCCAGGCTTCCAGGTCTTTAGCTATGTCTTCCGGCTTGCGGCCTGCTGTGGCGATGTTGACACGTTCTGCGGTGTATTCGCTGGCGTTAAAGCGGGTGCCGAGAGTGCGGGCCATGCGGGTCATGTCAGAGATAAACGGAGAAATTAATCCATCAACAAACCCTTGAAGATCAGGGTTATCATAATAAGACGTTTTGTGTTTCGTCTTTTGGAACAGCCCTGGATCTTTTTTCTTGGAAACATAATCTTGCCCTACCACTTCACCTTGATCTATAGCAAGTGACATACCAGCACCACTGGTTTGCCAACTACCACCCCAAATCATCTCTCCACCAACACTTTGAAACAGAGCATTCTTTATGGAACGTCCAAGATTATCAAAATTAAACTTAACGATATTTTGCATAACATCGCCCCAAGCTTTCACCGCACCTGTAACCGTATTAGCCATATTAGTAATAGTGCTGTGGGCCAATGTGCCGTATATTTTGGTGGAAGTGTTCTGTCCCGGTGCATTGGTTGCCAGCGAGTAACCGGCCCCGCCTTCCTCAAACAGTGCCTTGAACTCGTCCATCGTCTTTGACAGCTTGCCGATTGCAACAGCTACGTTATCAGTCGAAGAGGTCAGACGGTCGAAGCTCTCATTAGTCTGGCTGTCTTGGATGCTGGATAGGGGTTTGGAGATGTTGCTGAAACTATTCCCTGATGCACTGCCGCCAGCACCGGCGAACGAACCGGAAGGCGCGGCCACCGAGCCGCCGCCGCCGCCGAATTTGGTTTTCGCAATTTGCGCGATCTGTACCGCTCCCATTGCCGCCGTTGCGACAGCCGCCGCAATGTTCATCGGATAGGGGATGCTCGCCATGGCGTTCATGATGGCCGCTGCCGTTGACATGACAGTCGCCGCCATATTGAGGGCTTTGGCGGTTTCAAATCCGCTCCTGCTGGCCTGATCCTGCGTGTCTGCCAAACTCTTGAACATATCCCCAGCTGCGCCCACATACGCGCCGATAACAGCCAGGTTACTTTTCATCTCGTCTTTGGTGCCGTCTTTTTTGTACTTGGTCAGCTTTTCTTGGTTGACGGCCAGAAATGAATCCAGCGCGGCCAGTTTGGGGTTGACTTTTTTGGCTTCTGCTAACACGCCTGCCCAGCCTTCCCGCGCCCCGGCAATCTGCGAATCGGTCAGATACTTGTCCTTCTTCTCCCCCATCTTGGTTTGATAATCCACCAGCGCCTTGAACTGCGCTGATTGAACTTCACCCGCTGCGGTCAGCCGGCGCTTTTTCTCTTCGATCAGTTCAAACTCGCGCTTGTAGGCCGCTTCAATGCGAAGTTGCTGCTGAATGTAAGGATCGTCCACCATTGACATACTGGTGTAGGAGGTCTCGTCGAGTATGTCTTCGGTACGCATACCGATCAGCTTTTCTCGAGCGCCCTTCATGGCCTCGATCTTTTCCAGCGCGGATTTGGCCGAAAACTCCACCATCTCCATGTCGCGGATAAACTGCTCCATGGCGCTTGCCGATTCGCCGCGCCCCAGGCGCTCCACTTCGCGGTTGGCGTGGGCCATTTCTTTTTTGAACTCTTCCGCCCATTTGGCTTGTTCCGCCAGCCGTTCTGTGGCGCGGGTGTTGTCGTCTTTCTGGATCGCAAATTTGCGCAGTTGCTTGTATTTGGCCGCTATCGCGTCAACGGTGATGCCTTGAGCGATCAGTGATGCCCGCGCCTTTGTGCTGGCATCGTTGTACTGCTGGATTGTGGCCGCTTCCTCAAACGCCAGATCTTTCAGATGCTTTTGCAGGTCAGACAGGGAGGTGTCGGCTTTGATGACGTTTTTTTGCAACTGGTCATAGGCGGTCGCTATAGCATTGGCTTCCGATTTCCATGATTCATCAATGGGAGTAGCGGCTACCGGCGTTGTTGCCGCCTGCCTGGCTTCGGCTTTCTTCACCATCTCGTCATAGGCGTTGCGTGCGTCCCGCAGCGTGCCGATCATCTTTATCTCTTTGTCGAGCTTGGCGATGGTGGCCTCTTTAGCCTTCATCTCGTCATTCAAGCCGTAGATCGGGTTTTTGCTCTTGTAGGCGTTGACTTCATCTTCCAGCGCTTTCTTGCGGTCAGCCATGCGCTGCTTTTCTTTATCGGTTTCCTGCTGATCCAGCGCCCCCAGCGCCTTTCTGTTACCGGTGGCAACGTAATAGCGTTTTTGTGCTAACTTAATCTCTTCTTCCAGCGCCTCAATGGCCGGGTCTTTGGTTTGGGATTCCTTGAGTGCTTCGTTCTTGGCGTTCCGGTACTTGTTCCACCAGTAAACGGCGGTTGTCAGGGCAATCACCACAACACCGATCCAGCCACCTACCAGACTTAATGCGGCGTTGGCCGCTTTGGTGGCCCCTTCTACCGCCCATGTCGCGGCAGCGAGTGCGCGATTTGCGATGCCTGCGTTGGCGGTGGTGGCCGCTGCGAGTTGCGTCGCCTGTGCGCTAACTTTGCTTGCCGCTGCGTGGGCTGTTTCCGCTTGGGTCAAGGCGGTTTCCGAAGCTGTCAGTGCGGCTTGCGCGTTGGTCAGTATGACGGTGGCCTGTGCTCTCCTCTCCATGTGGCCGGTATCGGTCGCCATGACCGCCCCGCTGGATTCCAATACGGTCAGATGCCGCAGTGCCGCCTGTGCCGCTGTTACGTCAACCTGCGCTTTCAGTTGGGTCGCTCTAGCGCTGCGGAGTGTTGCAGCGGTCAATGTTTCGGTGGCGTTGGCTTGTGCCAGTGTCGCGGCCGCTGATGCCGCCGCCGATTTCGCCGCCGCCGCGTCCGCCCCGATACCCGGGATGGTAACTGCCGCTTTGGTCGCCATGGTCTGTAACGCCTTGCCTGCAAAGGCCGCTGTTAGCACCGTGCCTAACACCTTGGCGGCCTCGATGATCTCTTTCATGTTGGCGGTGACGGTTTTCAGAAAATTGGTGAATGCTGGCGTGAAGTTCCCTGCGATTTCGGCTTTCAGTTTAAAAAACTCGTTCTGAAAGTTATTAATGGTGCCTTGCAGTTCTTGCGCGGCGGTCTTGGCAGCGCCCCCGAATATCTGCGACAGCATCGGCCCCATCGTAACGTACACGTCCGACAGGAGCTTGCTCTTGCCTACCATGTCGTACAGCTCTTTGGTGGTCTTGCCGGTGTGCAGGGAAATCAGCTGCATGATGTTAAGGCCGCGCTCTCCGATGATGTTGATGTCTTCGAGCTGGATCTTACCCTTCATCATGCCCTGGTTGATTTGCAGCCAGACTCCGGCCATCTGTTCGGAGGTCATCTTGAGGGAGGTGAACGCTTCGGTGAAGCCGCTGAACATGGCCTTGGTGGGAGCGCCTTCAAATTTGGTGTGTTTGGTGGCCTGTATCAGTCGGGAATAGGCCGCACCCAATACGGTGATCTCCTGCCCCAGCCGTTTCGCTTCGTCGGTGACAAAGCGGAACTCCGCCGCGCCGAGGATAGCCGAATCGGTCAACACGCGGAATTGCGTGTTAAGCCGTTCCATCGCCAGGGCAGTGTCAATCAGACTGCGCACACCTTGTATCCCGCTCCAGGCCGAAAGCGAAGCCAGCGCGGTTTTTATCATGGTGAGGGGGTTAATCAGATCCTTGGCCGCGTCTCCCAGAGAAGAGATGTCGCGCTTGATGGTTCTGATACCCCGTTCCGCATCGGCGATGTCGGCTTGCAGTCTGACGTTAATGATGTCGGCCATAAATCACGCCTTCGCTTCCTTTTTATTCCACAAGTCAAGGGTTTCGTTGTCCATCGCACTGATAAGCGCACAGAGCCGGTAGCGCTCCCAATCATCCTCAATCCGGTACAGGGCGACGTATGCTAACACCTCTGATACCGGTATCCCGGCCGCACCGCCCATCGTGTACCGACGAGAACCTGTTAAAACGCCCCAGGCGTGCCAGATGTCGCGTGAATATTCTGGAACGCGAGGGGCGTTTTTTACCTCGTCAGCCTGGCATCCGGTGGCCTGATAATACTGGTTGTAACCTTCGATCTTTTCACGGTGTTCATGGTTCCACCGCAGAACCTCGATCAGTTTTTTCTTTCTTCGTCCAGCTCCGCTTCACGGAAATTGGAGAACTTCTGCGCGGCGTCTTGGATGTCTCTGAACAGTTCCGGCAGGTCGGTCAGGAGCTTGATTACATTGTCACGGGTGAAGGCCAGCGGTTTGCCGTTTTCATCGCTCACGCCTTCCCAGCCGAGAATGATTGTCGAAGCGTAGATTTCGGCAAAGATCCGCGTGGAGGCTTCTTCATCCATGGTGTTGTTGGCAATCTGGCGCTCATAGGGTTTCAGCAGTTTGAGACGGACTTGCTCTGTGTACTTGCGGTTGCTGCCGCCTGCCCGTGCAATGCGGATCTTGCCGCTGTCGCCGTAGTCCAGTACAATGCCGTCCGTTTCATTCGCGCCGTTGGTTTTGTAGGTCTTGTAAAAGCTCATCTGGTTTCTCCTCTGCGTCATCTCGACGCTGTAAAATCGGGCCAAGCCCGTAAGTGCAAAAAAAAGGCGGTTAGGGGAACGTGGCGGGACTCCCCGGCCTCACGGAGGAGAGAAGCCCCGCCACTCTTGCCTAAAAGACTGCACCAGGAAGTTGCGGTGTGCCGATAACCACTTTCATTGCGGTTGCGTCTGCGTTGGCGGTGTATTCGCCGGTAAAGGAAAGATCCACCATCAAGCCAGCCGGGCCGGGAATGTCGGGGGTTTTGTGCGAGAATTTGAGTTCGGGAATCACGATCTGGCAATATTCGTTATTCGTCGTACCCGCCCCGGTGCCGCGCTTGAAGTACAGTTCCAGCGAGGTTGTTGTTTGGGCCAGTGCCAGCTCGATCAGGGCGGTGTCCTCAAAGACGGCTGAAATAGAACCGGTGATCTGGTAGGTCTGCGCTGCGATACCGCACCGTACTCCACCAGAGCCGACACAGAACGAATCGCCGTCCAGCTGGTTATCAAGTGCGATGTCAACTTTTTTGATGATGGATGACGCCACCCCGCCTATTTTCAAGTCACCGGATGCAATGTGGGCGGCGTTAAAACTGATTTTGCTGTTGTCAATCGCCGTGCCGGTGTCGAATGAAGCCGCGTTGATTGCTTCTTGTGCGCCCATCCAGTCAGTAGACAGAGACACAACGCCGGAAGCGCCCACGGAAAAGCTGAACTTGCCGCACTTCACGCCGGTATATTTGAAGTATTTGGGGGTGGCGATGTCCGTGATCCCTTTTTCAAGAATGTATGAGGGGATGTTTCCGCCCGCCTTGTAGGTGTAGACGTTATTGGTCGTCCCTGTGCCGACTTTCTTGATCGTGCCGGTGCCAAGCGTGAAGGTCGATGTCACGTCCATCTGGATACGGAGGGTGAATATATCGGTGCTGGCAACTTCGATAACCGGATAAATCTTGCCGTTCAGCGATGTCGGAGCGGTCAGTCCGGCGATTTCTACCGAATCACCAATAGCCATGCCGTGTGCGGTAGCGGTGACGGTCAATGTCTGCTTGGTGGGGTCGATTACCCCTGCCGGAGTAGTAAGGGCTGTTCCCATGGTCGCGCCAGTGTTGACTACTTCGCAACTGCCCAGAGCCGCCAGCCACATGAACGAAGAGGCCATCAGTTCAGTAGGGATGCTCCCTGCTACGTCGTAGTTACCGGGAATGCCGGAAGTGGGGTGACGGGTGCCGCCGCGCATGAGTTTGGAGGTATCCATGCCACGACTGCCGGAAAGGGTGGTTGACTCGTAATAGATTTTTTTACTTTTCCCGGTGATAGCACCGGTATGGGCCTTGTTGAAGGACGGCTCCATGAGAGACTTGAATGCTACCAATGATCCTTGTGCCTGTGGCATGGTGATGCTCCTTTCGCTCCTGCCTTACGGCGGTGCGGTAATATTAAATTGCGTCTTTGGCGGTGTCGTATTCGATTTCAAGCTCAAGGTGAGCCGCTGCCACCCTGCTTTCGTGATGCTGCGTTCCTACAGAGCTTTTCAGCACAACCATGAAATTTGCCAGCCCCCCGATAGTTTCATATCCGTAAAGGCATTTTTTAAGGTCGGCCCTCATGCTGCGTGCTGTCGCCACTGTCCCGGTTGCTACGGCATCAACGTTCACCGTCATGATGTTGCGGGTCATACCGATAATGGCGCTGTTATCGTGCGCGGTTTCGGTGTCAGCAATCATAATCATAGGCAGATCGGCTGCTCCCAGATCCGTGTCACGCCAGATTTCGACCTTTGCGCCGATGTTGGTCTGATACCCGCCCGTGACAAGAATAGTCTGCAGGCGGGTTTTCAGTGCGTTGATGATGTCGGCGTCTTTGCTCATGCTGTTTTGCTCAATTCCATGTGATAGAACCCTGACCGTTTCTGGCGCTTGGCGATGACGTACCAATCAGTCCCGTCAATTTCCAGATTGGTGCCGTGGTCGATGCTGTTATCTACTACGTCCTTGCGGCAGGCTTCACAGTAGGGTTTGCCCATCTCGTAGCTGCCGTCGGCGAACATGACCGGCTCTGTCTCTTCGTTCATCAAGACCGAGATAGGGGTTATCCCATCCACCAGCGCTTGAACCGGATTGAGGTTGGCGATCATCTCCGCTTGTTCTGTATCAGTGAAGGCCACAATCAGCCCATCATCAGCGCGCCAGCGTCAAACAGGCGTTCAGCGTCCCGATGGTCAAGCGGGAACTCCGAGCCGGGCTGATACACTACCCCGTCACACTGAATGAGGTTGACAACCAGCAGCTTGCCGGTTTCCGGCACTTCCACCGGTGCCACGGTTTCCGGCACTTCTTCGATATGTGTTTTGCGTGCCACTATTGCAGCTCCCGGCAGACGGTCAGTGTGGTGGCTGATGCGGTGGAATATTTGCCGAATGACATGCTGGTGATGTCGTTGCTGATCGTGACCGTGCCGCTGGATTCTGGCATGTAGGCGGTGTTAGCATTGACCGAGCGCTTGACAACCGCTGGCGCTCCGGTGTCGGTGGTGACAGCCGCCCATTTCAGGCCGCGATAGCCGGTGGTGTCAACGGTAACGATGTTGCCCTTGGTGCCGGTGGCGGTGGTACAAGCCGAAGCAGCCGGAGCAGGGGCCAGTCCGCTGATGCTCTGAATAGGGGCGAACGACTTGGATTTGTCTTTGACCAGCAAACCGGCTGCCAAAGCAACACTGGCGGTCAGAACGATAAACAGAAGCGTGAAAACAAGACTGATTTTTTTCATGTGGTTATCTCCTATGCGGCGGCAAGGTCGCCCCTGCCGCCGTGTAAAAATGGTTTACAGCAGCACTGTTGCGCTGATGAATGCGTCCGGCTGCAGCATGGCAACCAGAGGGGCGGACTGAACCATGAGATGCCGCGCCGAGGGGTTTTTAGGAACCCACGATTTCGGGAAGCGCTTAACGGCGGCGGAACCTTCTTCGATTGCTTCCATGTCCTGAATGACGGCGTACAGGGTGCGGTTGGCGGTGGCCGGTGATCCCATCCAGATTTTTTTGGCGGGAACCATTGCCGTTTCAACGCCGGTATCTTCGTTCAGATACCATTCCTCATAGGTGTATACGTCCACCGAAAGTCCAGGTGCGTTGATGGTGCCGAGGTAGGAAACGCCAGCCGGAAGCATCTGCGGTGCGATCTGGCCCATGTCCACTTTGCGCATATCCATGAACTTCTGGACTGATACGTTGCTGATGAAGGCGCTGGCGGCGTCCGTACCCATGATGACGCGGGTAGGATTGATGCCGGAATCCTGGCGGATCTTGGTTGCCCATGCGCGGAGCAGTGCAATCGGGTCGGATTCGGGGTCATTCCAGAGGTCGGTGCCGGCCAGAGTAATCTTGTGGTCGGATGCCATGAGGAAGTCCACGGTAACACTCTTGTCGGCCGTGTCGCCTTTGATGGTCATGGTGATAGCGCCAAGATCCAGGGCAGTTGCGGCCATCCACTCCTCGCGGCGGTCGATCATATCCATCAGGTCGGCCAGATCCGCGCCGAGCTTGGCTTGTGCGCGCTGCTCGATGGTCTGCCCTCCGCCGTACAGCGTCTGACCGGGTGAGCGCTTCAACAGGTCGGCTGCGGTGGTAATTTTGAAGGGTTTGATGTAGCCGGGTTTGATGGTGGAGGTGGAATAGCCGATGTTCTCCACCAGCTTGCCTTCGGAAAGCGGTGAACAGAAGGGAGCCATCCGGCGCTTGCCTTTCACTATGTCCACGTCCACGGTTTCAGTTTCAACCGGAGTCGCGGCCGGGAAAAAGGTATCGCGCAGAAAGTTGGTAGGGCGCTTCATCTGCTCAATGGCTTCAAGCATGGTGCGGGTGTCGAAAATATCAATCATGGTTGATTCTCCTTAAAGTTTCGGGACTGCCTCACGGCGTCCCGGTTTTTGTGTTAGTCTGCCACCGCTTTTTTGAGATAAATGTTCTTGTCGCGCAGTGCGTCGCGGTGAGTGTTGGCGGTAGATCGGA
>JAJZQA010000045.1 GCA_021810985.1 Deltaproteobacteria bacterium | reverse complement strand
CCGATCTCCTTTTAAGTTGAAATACCTGCGACAGGAAAATAATGGTCCGGCATCTGCTCGCAATATGGGGATAGAACAAGCCAAGGCGGATTTACTGTTGTTTCTGAACGACGATGCGATGCTGGAACCTAACGCGCTCTGGATTCACCTTGATGAGCATGAAAAACATCAGAGCGCATTAATAGCGGTGCTCGGACGCTTTTCACTTCATCATGATTTTAACAGCCTTAATATGCCGGTTGCGTTCACAATAGAACATTCTGATCTTATCTTTGATTACTCTGGGATGACGACGGAAAAATCGTACGGGTTCAGGCATTTTTACACCTGCAATATCAGTCTGGACAAGTCGATCCTGCAGCAGGTAGGTTGCTTTGATGATTCCATAACGACCGCGGGTGCAGAGGATGTTGAACTCGGCTATCGACTCGGCTGCGCCGGCCTGTCGATCGTCTATCGGAAAGATTGCGTTGCTTGGCACGCGCATCGACTTGAGCCGATGGATTTGGGAAGAATGTTTACGGTTCGCGGAAAAGGGGGGGTGTCGCTTTTCCTTCGTCATCCGGGGTTACCACATCACTATCGAGGCATTTCTCTTCATCAGGCAAGGGAGATTCGAAAACTGCAAGGGAGATTGGAGTCATTGGTCCTAGAGCTTTGCGCGGAGGTAAGCCGATTTGATGCTTTGTCCTTTTCTCCTCCCGGCCGTAGCATGAAGCTTACTGAACGTGAAAACGGCATCAATTTCAGGTTTCTATGGCAAGCTGGAGAAAAGGATGTGCGTAATGTTATCGAAAAGTTGATCCATGATATACGTAAGACGCAAGAACGGTGTATCTCTGAAAATTTAGTCATGCCTCTGGATGACGCTGCCGTAACCGTTTATCCTGCTCTTACGTTTATTAAATGGTATTACGATACGGTCGGCATTATAGAAAGCCCTTATCTTGAAGATTTGATCGATATTGAATCAAAAATGAAGGCGCGTCTGTACATGGCATATGCCTGCAATTATATCCGGCGTAAGGTCAATGGTGAGGATTACCTTTATCGAAGATAATGGCACGAAACTGGTGCTGGTTTAACCGGAAGTGATTGATCAATCTTAAATTTGGTTCTCCGAACAGGAAGTCTATGAAACATAAAATCACGGCCGTTATCGTCAACTGGAATAAGAAGGATGATGTAATCAAGCTCCTTGAATCTTTATTGCTGCTGAACTTTAAAGACTTGACTGTGGTGGTGGTTGATAACGCATCTACTGATGGGTCTGGAGATGCATTAAGGCACTATGGTAGTAAAATGCACTTGGTCGAAAACAGTGAAAATCTCGGCGGGACCGGTGGATTCAATTCGGGCATCCGTTACGCATTAGACCATACTCAGCAGGACTTGATCTGGCTCCTTGATAATGATGCGACAGTAGCGCCTGATTCACTTGATTATCTTGTTGCCGCAATGGAACAGGATCCCCTTATCGCCCTCGCAGGTTCCCGCATAGTTAATTCCAACAATTTAGACGCCGTTGTGGAAACGGGAGCGTTTATTTCTTGGCGCAATGGTAACGTTACGGCATTGAATCGAAATGCTAGGAACTCCGCTCTTGGAGATGACGTCATTGATGTGGACTATGTGGCAGCCTGTTCGGCTTTGGTACGTGTCAATGCCCTCTCTTCAGCTGGATTGATGGATGAGCGATATTTCCTCCTATGGGATGATATGGACTGGGGCGCATGTTTCAAGAGACGCGGTTACCGTGTAGTGTGCGCAATGGGCTCGGTTGCGTACCACCCCGCTTTCACGGAAAAACGGAGTGTTGTGGTTGATAACTATTACGGCATCAGGAATCCGCTTCTGGCGGTAAGCAAGTATACATGTGGTATTACCCGGCTTCAGGGGCTGTTGAGTATTTTGAGCAGAGCGGGAGTGCTCTCGGCACTTTTTTACCTGAGTGGGGCTACTTCGGTTGCCAGGCTGTGTCGCACTGCGGTTGCTGATTTTTTGACTGATACATGGGGAAAGGTTGATTTCGACCTTAATGCGGCTGGCTGCCGTGTTCGGGAAAAGTTGCCGATAAACTCCCTATACGAGAAAAAAGTTCTTGTGCTGCCGACGGGTAACGGGGATGAAATCAATTGCCTGGCATTGTTATCTTCAGACTTCAGACGACGGGGTGGTAAACTTAGTCTCCTGATTCAGAAAGATCGTCGATTCTTGTTTGAAGGAAAAGGCTTCGACGAGATAGTTGATTTTGAAGCCGATATGAAGCGCCATCCATTTGCGACCATAATAAGGTTCACTCAGCTTGCATTTGCAGGATTTGACGCAGCGGTAAAACCTTCTAGTACAAAGGTTACTCCACTTTCCTTTGCTATCCGCAAAGTGTATGTTTTCGATGCTCTCGATAAAGAGGTCTTACCGACGCGCGAAGGTATTTCCGCATTACCGGCCATCTTCGCTTTATTGGCAATCTCCATGATACTGATGATCCTAGTCTTTCCATTGGTCTACCTGAAATCAGTGAAATATCATTATCAACAGGAGGGGTAAGTGATAATCATCCTCGGCGCCGGACCGACAGGACTCGGTGCTGCACACTTATTGAATACATCCAAACAGATTGACTGGCGGCTTTTTGAGCGCAATTCCCACGTTGGCGGCCTGTCAGCCTCTTTTGTCGACGATAATGGCTTCACCTGGGACATCGGCGGTCACGTCCTCTTCTCCCACTATGACTATTTCGACACAGCGATAGAAGAGGGCTTGCGTGGCACATACTTTGAGCACCTCCGGGAGAGTTGGATTCGGATTCTGCAAACCTGGGTGCCGTATCCTTTCCAGAACAATATCCGCCATCTCCCCCCGGAGGCTTTGGATTCTTGTCTGGAAGGTCTCCGTTCCCAGCGGCCTGATTTTAAGAAGTCTGCCAATTTTCGAGAGTGGATGGATGCAATTTTCGGTGAAGGAATCGTCAAGTACTTCATGGAGCCCTATAACCGAAAAGTGTGGGGTGTTCCGCTGGAGACAATGGGCAAAGAGTGGCTCGGAGAGCGGGTGAGCGTAGTGGATCTTTCCCGGGTACAGAAGAACATTGCCGAGCAGAAGGATGACGTGAACTGGGGGCCGAACAACCGGTTCAAATTCCCCAAAACCGGTGGTACCGGGGCGATTTTTGAAGGTATTGCCAGACCGTTCCAGGATCGAATATCTTTTGATCATGATCTGGTGGCGGTTGACCTGCAGGCAAAAGAGGTTACTTTTGCCAATGGTCGTTCAGAGAAGTACGATGTCCTAATCAATACCACTCCGCTGGATTGTTTCATTAAGAAGTGCGTCTCTGTTCCAGGTGCCGTGCGTGATGCTGCCAAAGATCTGGTGCACAATGGTGGACTGATTGTCGGTCTCGGCTTTAAGGGGAAACGGGTCGATCCCAAATGCTGGATGTATTTTCCCGAGGCGAGCTCACCTTTCTATCGAGTGACGAATTTCTTTAATTATTCGCCGTTCAATGTTCCTGGTGGGGATATCAAAAATAATTTCTCTCTGATGTGTGAGACGACCTACTCACCCCACAAACCGGTGGACAAGGAGCGAATCATTGAAGATACGATTCAGGGACTGATCAATACCGGAATGATAACAGAGGCAGAGCGTGGCAGGATCATTAGCCGCTATCTCATCGATATCCCGTATTCCTATCCGGTGCCGACAGTTGGACGGGATCGGGCGCTCGAAGTGATTCAGCCATGGCTGGAGTCGCAAGGAATATATTCGCGTGGGCGTTTTGGTGGCTGGAAATACGAAGTGGGCAACATGGACCACTCCTTCATGCAGGGGGTGGAGGTCGTGGAGCGGATTTTGACGGGTAAGACCGAAATAACCATCAATGGAAAACTCTAAGAGCACCGTCCCGGAAAGGAACTTCAGCTCAGGACGCCTTGCGAAACGGGAGTTGAAAATTACCCGCGACAATACCCGGTACGGTAATATCCTCATCGAGATTCTCCCAGCGAAGCGCAAACCCGTTGAGACGAAGCGTTACCTCCCGCAACTGTTCGTCAGTCGCAGCAGCAAGAATCTTGAATCGGTCAGCAGGGAAACCTATGATTCGACCATCGGTAAGTTCGACATAGATTGTTCTGTTTTCCGCCCATGCCCGTATGGCAGCGGGCTCTATGCTTTCCCGTTCACCTTGTGAAGTATTCATGATATTTTTCCTCGAATACTGACTTGTATTCAAATACCAACCGCTCAATTTCCCGAACGGTGATTGGCGGGATGCCTTTGTTGCTCGCCAACCGGATTGGGTCAAGCCAGAATTTACATTCACCATCCGGTGTTTCAATGTGAATGTGTGGTGGTTCGTTTCCTTCGTCGGAGTAAAAGTGGAATCGATACGAACCTATACGCAAAATAGTTGGCATAGATTAGATAGTGCCGCACTTGTAATTCCTTGTCAATCCCTTAATAAAAGCGGCTAATCACAGGGTCAGGAACTTGGGTGAAGGGAAACCACGTCTCCGGTATCCTTCCATCCGACCACGCTGACTTCTCCTTGCGAATAGCTTTCATCTCCACCGTAAATCAGGGTAGGCGATTCGATATCCTTACCTGCCAATGCACACCATTTTTCAACCGAGCAAAAAATACTCGGTTGATAGTTCATCCGTATTTGATCTTGATCAACTGAAGTTTTGTTCCTTTTGTATGTAATTTGTCAAAAACATTCGCAATTAGCGTGAGTGAGGTTGGGGGAGGCACAACCGTGGCATCTCATCAGTAAGATGGAGCGTTTATTTTTTGATCAGGATCAGAAAGCCGCAGACGGGATGCAATTTTGCCTTCGATTTTGTTGACAATTATATTTATTTCTATAAGATAACGAGCTCACTGTCGCATTAAACTTGCCTGGAAAAAAGGAGAGCGAAATGTACAAAATAGCCGTGATCGGCGGGGACGGAACCGGCCCCGAGGTTGTTCGTGAAGGTCTGAAGGTTCTGGATGCGGTGAACAGCAAGTACGGGATCAAGATGGAGTATACCCCGTTTGATTTCGGCGGCGAGCGCTATTTGCGTACCGGCGAGGTGCTGCCGGAGTCGGCGGTTTCCGACCTGCGCCAGTTCGATGCCATTTTCCTGGGTGCTATCGGCCATCCCGATGTCAAGCCCGGTATCCTGGAGAAGGGGATTCTGCTGAAACTTCGCTTTGAGCTGGATCAGTACATCAACCTGCGCCCGGTTAAGCTCTACCCGAACGTGGAAACTCCGCTGAAGGATAAGAAGCCTGAAGATATCGATTTCGTGGTGGTTCGTGAGAACAGCGAGGGACTTTATACCGGTACCGGCGGCGTTTTGAAGAAGGGAACCCCGGATGAGGTTGCCATTCAGACTTCCATCAATACCCGTAAGGGTGTCGAGCGCTGTCTCCGCTATGCCTTTGAATATACCCGCAAGCGCAACAAGAACAAGACTCTGACCCTTTGCGGCAAGACCAACGTCCTTACCTTTGCCTTTGATCTTTGGGAGCGTACCTTCCATGAAGTCGGCGCGGCGGATTTTGCCGATATCAAGCGCGAATACGCCCACGTCGATGCGACCACCATGTGGATGGTGAAGAATCCCGAGTGGTTCGACGTGATTGTGACCGATAACATGTTCGGCGACATTATTACCGACCTCGGCGCCATGGTTCAGGGTGGTATGGGCATCGCTTCCGGTGGTAACATCAATCCGGAAGGCGTTTCCATGTTCGAGCCGATCGGCGGCAGCGCACCGAAATATACCGGCAAGAACGTGATCAATCCGATGGCGGCAATTGGCGCCGCCCAGATGATGCTCGACATCCTGGGTGAAGAACAGGCCGCGAAGGATGTCGAGACCGCCATGGTCGGCGTCATGCAGCAGATGAAGAGCATGAGCGCCGGCAAGATGGGCTTCTCGACAACCGAGATTGGTGATATGGTTGCCAAGGCTGTCAGCTAAAATTAAATTTTGATAAAAATATGGTCTGAAGCTGGTGATGCTTCCTTCCGGGATCAATGCCGCTCTGGAAAGAAGCAACAGATCGATTAGGAAAGTAAAGGGGGGCGGATTCAGAAAGCCCCCTTTCTTTTTTTGTTGACAAGAGATGTTTACTGTCAATAAAATTGTAAAATTTTCCGGCCGTCCGAGCATTGGCCGCCCTAGAGAGGAGACTGGCAAGACAATGGCAAAAAAACTGTGGAATGTCGCCATAGCCGGTGCCACTGGCGCCGTCGGCAACCAGATGATCGAGTGTCTTGAAGAGAGAAACTTTCCGATCGGGAAAATCAAATTCCTGGCAAGCGAGCGGAGTATCGGGAAGGTTCTGGAGTATAAGGGTAAACCGGTCCAGGTTGAGCTTTTGGATCATGATGCCTTTGAGGGGATTGATATTGCCCTGTTTTCGGCCGGCGGCGGCAGGTCGCTGGAGTTCTGTCCTTCGGCGGCCCGGGCCGGCGCCGTGTGCATCGATAACTCAAGCGCCTGGCGGATGGACCCGGATGTGCCTCTTGTGGTGCCTGAGGTGAATCCCCACGCCATCGCCGGATATACGAAAAAGGGAATCATCGCCAACCCGAACTGTTCCACCATTCAGATGGTCGTGGCGCTCAAGCCGCTCCATGATTACGCTACCATCAAAAGGCTGGTCGTTTCCACGTACCAGGCGGTGTCCGGAACCGGCAAGAAGGCCATTGACGAACTGCGGGTTCAGACCGGCGAAATGCTCAACGGGCGTCCCGTTGAGGCGAAGGTTTATCCGCACCGGATTGCCTTCAACTGTCTGCCCCAGATCGATTCCTTCGAGCCGAACGGCTATACCAAGGAAGAGATGAAGATGGTCAATGAGACGGTGAAGATCATGGAGTCTCCGATCCGGGTGACGGCGACAACAGTGCGCGTGCCGGTGTTTTTCGGTCACTCCGAGTCGTTGAATATTGAAACGGAGAAAAAGATCACCGTTGCCAAGGCCTTTGAGCTTCTGAAAAATGCTCCCGGCTGCAAGCTGGTGGATGATGTGGCCAAGGGGGTCTATCCGATGCCGATTGATGCTGCCGGTCAGGATCTGACGTTCGTCGGCCGGATTCGCGAAGACGAGTCGATCGATAACGGCCTGAATCTCTGGGTCGTTGCCGATAATATCCGTAAGGGGGCCGCAACCAATGCGGTGCAGATCGCCGAGATACTGATCAGGGATCACCTGAAAGGCTAATGCTTCGTTTGATTCGAACAAGAGGTTTCAGCAGGACTGAGACGCCCCTCCGGGCGTCTCGTTGTTTCTATGAGAACAATCAAGCTCACCATCGAATATGACGGAACGCAGTATTCCGGGTGGCAGATTCAGCCCAACGGTCTTGCCGTGCAGGAGGTTCTGGAGAATGCCCTCTCCGGACTGCTCAAGGAAAAGGTCCGGGTTGTTTCTTCGGGCCGTACCGACGCCGGCGTTCACGCCCGGGGAATGGTCGCGGCTTTTCGGACGGAGCGGACTATTCCGGTCAAGGCCTTCCGCGAGGGACTGAATTCGCTGCTGCCTCCCGATATCGCCGTTCGCGAGGCAGTCGAGGAGTCCCCCGAGTTCAACCCGCGCCGCGATGCCGTTGCCAAGCATTACCGGTATACGATCTACCATTCGCCGCGACGATCCCCGCTGAATCGCTATTATGTCTGGCGAATCGGCGAGACGCTGGATCTTGCTGCCATGCAGCGAGCCGCGGCTCTTTTTGTCGGCGAAAAAGACTTTGCCGCTTTCCGGGCCTCGAACTGCGCGGCAAAGACTACCGTCCGCCGGATTGATTCTCTGGACATTTCCCTGCGAGACGATATGATTGTTTTCGATGTGCGCGGCTCGGGATTTTTGAAAAATATGGTGCGGATCATGGTGGGCACCCTTGTTGAGGTCGGCCGGGGGTCCATGGAGTTGCACGATATCGAACGTTTGTTCCAGGAGTTGGATCGGCGGAAGGCAGGCATTACCGCGCCACCGCAGGGGTTGTGTCTGGTTGAAGTCTTTTATTGATAATAAGGCCAGGATATTTTTGCTTGACAAGTGGCGAAGTATCGATTAATTTACCAGCTTTCAGTACGTCGCTGATTTTATTTCTTCATCTAGCTGTGAGGTTTCAATGAAAACGCAAGTACCCCGTTCTAAAGATATAACCAGGGATTGGTTTCTGGTCGATGTGGAAAATCAGGTCCTTGGCAGGGTCGCAACCCAGATTGCTAATGTGCTGCGTGGCAAGAACAAGCCCACCTACACTCCCAGCGTCGATACCGGTGATTTCGTGGTCGTGGTTAACGCCGCAAAAATCGCCCTGACCGGCAACAAGCTCGCTGATAAGACCTATTACAGCCATTCCGGATACCCCGGCGGGATCAAAGGCATTACTGCCGGCAAGCTTCTGGAAAAGAAGTCGGAAGATCTTATCCGGAAAGCGGTCAAGGGCATGCTTCCCAAAAACAAATTGGCAAGTCTGATGCTGAAGAAGCTCAAGATCTATGCCGGTTCGGCTCACCCCCACGAAGCTCAGCAACCGAAAGCTCTGTAGGGTAATACAAATTTCATTACGATAGTACCAGGAGAAGATACATGGCAGGAACACGCTTCTACGGCACCGGGAGAAGAAAATCATCCATCGCCAGAGTCTGGCTTAAGCCGGGCAGTGGCCTTATTACTGTGAACGATAAAAGCCTTGATGACTATTTCGGTCGGGAAACTTCGAAAATGGTAGTCAAGCAGCCTTTGGAATTCACTGAAAACGCCGACAAGTTTGACATCTACGTGACCGTCAAGGGCGGTGGAGACAGTGGTCAGGCCGGTGCCATCAAGCACGGGATCACCAAGGCTCTCCTGGAAGTTGACGGCGCTCTCCGCGGTGTCTTGAAGAAGGCCGGTTTTATTACCCGCGATTCGCGCGTCAAAGAGCGTAAGAAGTACGGTAAGAAAGCAGCCCGCGCAAGCTTCCAGTTCTCCAAGCGTTAAGATTTTATTCTGTTGTCATTTGTTTCAGAGGGGGGAATCCGTACGGGTTTCCCCTTTTCTGCGTCCACAAACAGTTTGTCTCCTGACGATGTCAGTGGGATGGCTCGATCCTCATACCACCTTTTCTTACCCAAAGGAGATCTCGCATGTTAAAGGTTGCGGTTGTTGGTGCTAGCGGCTATACCGGTGTTGAACTACTCCGAATTCTTTCTGGCCACCCTGAGGTTGCGGTTACTTGTGTTACCTCCGAGAGAAGCGCCGGCAAAACGGTGGGCGAGATTTTTCCGTCGGTACGAGATCGATACACGCAGGTGCTTGAAAAACTTGAGCCGATGCGGGTCTGTGAAAAAGCCGATTTCATCTTTACGGCGTTGCCGCATCAGGCCGCAATGCTGGTAGTGCCGGCTTTTCTGGAAATGGGCAAGAAAGTTGTCGATTTGTCCGCGGACTACCGCTTTCATGATCCGTCACTCTATGAGGCTTGGTACGAGCCCCACATGAATCCCGATGTCCTGGATAAGTCGGTGTACGGACTTCCCGAATTGCATCGCCAGGCTATTTGCGAGTCGGATCTGGTCGGTAACCCGGGTTGTTATCCCACCAGCATCATTCTCGGGCTCGCCCCCTTGCTGCAAAAGGGTCTGCTCGATCTCACCAGCATTATTGCCGACTCCAAGTCTGCCGTAAGCGGCGCCGGCAGGGGCGCGAAGGTGGATACGCTGTTTTGTGAGGTGAATGAAGGTTTTAAAGCGTATGGAATCGCCTCTCACCGCCATACCCCGGAAATTGAGCAGGAGCTTTCCCTCCTTGCCGGGCAACAGGTAACCATCTCATTTACCCCGCATCTGGTCCCGATGGACCGTGGCATTCTCTCTACGATCTATGCTTCCCTGACAAAAGATCATACGGTTGATCAGCTGCTTTCGCTCTACCGGGAGTTCTATCACAATGAAGGATTCGTCAGAGTTCTGCCCGAGGGGGTGTATCCGTCGACTCTGCATGTTCGGGGTTCTAATTTCTGCGACATCGGCTTGACGGTTGATAAACGAACCGGCCGCGTGATTGTTGTCTCCGCCATCGATAATCTGGTCAAGGGGGCTTCGGGGCAAGCGGTGCAGAATATGAATATTTTGAACGGCTTTCCCGAAAATCTCGGCCTTGACGCGTTGCCATTGTTCCCCTGATGCCCTTTCTCCCAATTACCCGTGAGGAAGCCTGTCAGCGCGGCTGGCCGGAATTGGACATCATTTTTGTCAGCGGTGATGCCTATATCGACCATCCATCCTTTGGCGTTCCCCTGCTTGCGCGACTTCTCGAATCCCGTGGTTTTCGGGTCGGGATTATTCCGCAGCCGGACTGGCGGACGAAAGAATCCTTTATGGTTCTGGGACGGCCGAAACTCTTTTTCGCCGTGTCGGCAGGGGCGATGGATTCGATGGTTGCGCATTATACCCCGGCACGGAAACTCCGTCGCGATGATGCCTATACCCCGGGGAATCATCATGGCGCTCGACCCAATCGGGCAACCATTGTCTACACCAGCCGTCTGAAAGAGGCATACAAGGACGTGCCGGTGGTTCTCGGGGGAATTGAGGCCAGTCTTCGTCGCTTTGCGCACTATGACTACTGGGAAGATCGCGTGCGCCGCTCCGTTTTGTTCGATGCCAAGGCCGATCTCCTGGTGTACGGAATGGGCGAGCATCCCCTGCTCGAGATTGCCGAAGGATTACGCCGCGGAGAGGATCTGGCTGGTCTGTACCAGGTCAGGGGCACGGCTTGGATAGGCGACAACGCTCGATGTGCCGCCATTCCCGGCACTGTCTGCGAACTTCCTTCCTGGGAAGACGTCTCCGGGGATAAGCGTGCGTTCGCGCAGGCGTACCGGTTGACCGAACAGCAGATGAATTCGCACAACGGTTCCGTGGTTGTGCAAAAACATGGTGGCCGGTACCTGATTTGTAACCCTCCGGCATTGGCTCTTTCAGCGCAGGAACTGGATGAGGTCTATGCCTTGCCTTTTGAAAAAGCACCCCATCCGTACTATCACGAGCCAATTCCCGCCTATGAGCAGATCCGTGCATCAATAACGACGCACCGCGGCTGTTTGGGCGGTTGCGCATTTTGCGCAATAACCCATCATCAAGGCAAGGTGGTGCAGTCTCGTAGTGAAGCGTCGATTCTGCGGGAAGTCGGAAAGCTTGTGTCATACCCGTGGTTTAAAGGTACGGTTACCGACCTTGGCGGGCCTACGGCCAATATGTATGGTGCCAGGTGTTGCGATGAAGAGACGCTGTGGAAATGTAATCGTCCTAGCTGCATTTATCCCGCCCCTTGCAAAAATCTGCGCTTGGCGGACCGTGAGTCTGCAAACCTCTTGAAAAGGGCGCGAAACGTTCCTGGTATCAAACATGTTGCCGTTGCTTCCGGTGTCCGCTTTGATCTGTTTTCTCGTCAGCCTGAGTATTTTCGTGAACTTTTGTCTCATCATGTTGTTGGTCTTTT